>NZ_BAAAZP010000141.1:0-56316 GCF_039536965.1 Nonomuraea antimicrobica
GGCCCGTACGGCGCGATGGGCCGCCTGCGCGCACCCGTTCAGGTCCTGCTCGCGGGTGCCCGCGTGCTGCGGGCGCTCCGCGACCACCGCGCCCAGCGCCAGCGCCGCCGCCGCGTGGGCCAGGTTCGTGCCACCCGCCCCGCGGGCCGCCGCGATCATCCGCTCCTGCACGACGTACGCGTCGGACGGTCTCGCGAACGCCCCATCGTACGTGCCCCCCACCGCCACCAGCCGCGGTCGCGCCGCCGGCATCCCGGCCGGCCGGCTCCCCTGCCGCCCCCTGGCCGTCATCACGGACAGACAGCCCAGCAGGAACGTGATCACGAACACGTTCATGTCATCCCCTCCCACCGCATCGCTCGCGGCACACGCGTCCCAGTACACGCTCTGACACAGGGACGCGGCTGACGGCCGTTCGGTCGTCCTGGCGGTTGACGGCCGAACGGCCGTCATGCCGCCCCGGCCGGGGACGGACAGGGTTCGGTCAGGACGGTGAACACCGCAGCCGAGTCGGCCCGAGGACAAAACAGCCATGGGACCCATGACGCCATCCACCGCAACGTCCGAAACACGCGCGAAGCCCCGCGAAACCGGGCTTCGTTCCTTCGTACGCAGGTGTCCCTGCGTTATCGTGAGACCCGTCTTGTGCTCTCATCGCGTGCGGACGGCTCATGGCTCACACCGGCCCCGGCCCCGGCCCCGGCTCCACGAGATACGACTCGGCCACCCGGCAACTGGACAGGGCCGTCGCCCGTACGGGGGCGGGCGCGCGCGGCGCGGTGGGCTCGGTGGCGGTCGTGGCGGCGTTGTCCGGAGCCGTCCCGCCGGTCTCCCTCGCCTGGCTGGCGCCCATGCTGCTGGTCCACCTCGGGTGGACGGCGCTGCACGTCCGCGTGTTCCTGCGCGAGCAGGGGCTGCCGCACTGGCTGGTGGCCGGTGATGTGGCCATCACCGTCGCGCTGTGCCTGGCACAGGCGCACCTCGTGCCTCCCGACTCGCTCGTCACGGGGTCGAGCTGGGTGGCGGGACTCGTCACGATGACCGTCGTCATGGCAGGAGTCGCCTGGCGGCCGAAGGTGGCCGTGCCCGTCGGGCTCGCGGTGGCCGGGGCGTTCGCGTCGGGCGTATGGCTGGCCGCACCCACCCAGAACGTGGCGGGCACCCTCGGCATCCACCTCGTCCAGTTGCTCGCGATCGTGCTGCTGATGACGCTGCTGCGCCGTTCGGCCGCCTCGGCCGACGCCTTCCTGCGCCAGAGAGCGCGCGCCGACATCTCGCTCATGGTCGAACGGCTGCGCCGCGAGGACGAGTTGCGCCAGGTCGGCAGCGTCCACGAGACCTTCCTGCACACGCTGACCATGGTGGGCCAGGGCACGTACGACGCCCCGTCGCCCACCCTGCGCGCCCAGGTGGCCACCGACCTGGCCGCGCTGGAGAGGCTGCGTGACCTGCCGCACCTCGCCTCCGCCTCCATCGCCCTCGACGCGCTGCTCGACGAGGTGGCCGGCCGGGCCACCGGCCTGGACGTACGCCGCCGGCTGACCCCCGAGACCGTGCCGGGCGAGGTGGCCGAACGGTTCGCCCGCGCCGTCACCGAGGCCCTGGCGAACGTCGCGCTGCACGCCGGCGTACGCGAGGCCGAACTCGTCTCCGTCAGGCGCGACGGCGAGATCCTGGTCGAGGTGGCCGACGCCGGCCGCGGCTTCGACCAGCACCGATTACCGCCCGACCGGTTCGGTGTGCGCGGCTCGATCCTCGACACCATGCGCTCCCTGCCGAACGGCGGCGCCCAGATCTCCTCCGGCGACCGGGGCACCCGGGTGAGCCTGTGGTGGCGTCCATGACCGAGGAGATCGAGCAGATCGCGCAGCGCTACGCCCGCTACACCGCGCTCGGCGCCGTGGTCATCGCGGGCGTGTGGCACCTCGGCTACGACCTGACCGTCACCCTCACCGGCTGGGGCTCCTTCCGCTGGCCGCTGCTGGCGATGGCGGCCTGGGTGGTCTACTCCGCGATCTTCGCGGTCGGCGCGCTGTCACTGGCGCGCACGTCCTGCGGGCCGGGCAGGATAAGAGAGCTGGCACTCGCCGCGCTGGCCGTGGACGTCGCGGTGATCGTGGCCTGCCGTCCAGGGGAGCTGCTCGGCATCAGCGACTGGGGATGGGGCTCGGTCGGCTGGCTCGGCGTCATGCTGACCTGGAACCGGCCGCGCTGGCGGGCCGAGATCATCGCCTTCCTGACCGCCAACGCCGCCATCATGCTCGTCGCGATGGCGGTCTCCGGCTCGCTCGACCGCGTCTCCATCGCCAAGTACCTGGTCGTCATCGCCGGGGGCGTCACCATGCAGCTCGGCTACATGGCCGGCTGTCACATGCTGCGCACCCGCGCCGAGGAGACCGTGCTGCTGGCCCGCAGGCTGGCCGCCGACGACGCCTGGCGCGAGTCCGCCCAGCGCATCCACACCGACCGGCTGCGCCGCTACGAGGCCATCCGCGGCGTGGCCGAGTCGTTGCTCCAGCGGCTCGCCGACGGCGCCGACCCCGGCGACCCGCGCGTACGCGAGGACTGTACGGCCGGGGCCATGCGGCTGCGCCGGCTCATCACCGAGCGGGAGGACGTGCCCGACGAGCTGGTGTCCGTGCTGCGCGAGCGCATCGACGCGGCCGAGCGCCGCCAGGTCCTCGTCACCGCGCCGCCCTTCGGCGAACGGCTGCCCGCGCTGCCCGACGGCGTACGCGAGGATCTGCTCAGGGCGCCCGTACGGGCCCTGGACGGGGCCAGGTCGCGGGCCAGGGTGACCGTGTCCGCGATGTCCACCATGGTGAGCGTGGCCGTCGTGGCCGACAACGACGACCTGCCCATCAGCCCGACCCCCGTACGGGAGCCCAGCGGGGTCGTCGTCAGCTACCAGCGGCTGGGAGGTGAGGTGTGGGTCAACAGCATCTGGCAGGGCCCGTGACCGTCGCGCTGGTGGAGGACCACCAGGTGGTCGTGGACGGCGTACGGTCGTGGTTCGGGCCGCCGAGCCCCGTCGTACTCGTCGCGCAGGGCCCCACCATCGAGTCGGTCCGCGACGCCTGCGCCGACGTGCTGCTGCTCGACCTCAACCTCAACGGCACCATGGTCATGGACCGGGTCGCCGAGCTGTGCGCGGGCGGCCAGCGGGTGATCGTCTTCTCGGAGCACGAGGAGCCCGAGATCGTCCGGGCCGTGCTGGACGCCGGGGCCTCCGCCTTCATCGGCAAGGGCCGGGCCACCAGGGAGTCGTGCCTGGAGACCATCCTGGAGGTGGCCGCCGACCGGCCTTCGGTGACGCCTCCGATGGCCCAGGCCATCGCCACCGCAGAGGGCCCACACCGGCCGCAGCTCTCCGACAAGGAACGGGCGGCGCTGCTCTACTGGTTCCAGTCGATGTCGAAGGCGTCGGTGGCGGCGCGCATGGGGATCAAGGAACGTACGGTCCGGCAGTACATCGACCGGGCGCGCGTCAAGTACGCGGCGGCCGGACGGCCCGCACCCACCAAGGAGAAGCTGCTCATCTGCGCGATCCAGGACGGGCTGGTACGCCCGGACGAGGTGACCGTCTACACGTCGCTGGCCGCCAAGAGCCCGCCCGAGCCGGGCTGAGCCCCCTGGACCTCGGCACTCCCAGCAGGAGGGGGCCGGCAGAGCCGGGGTCCAGGTCACTCTGCGAGCTGGCCGGGGTCGAAGCTCACGGGGAAGGGCATGGTCAGGTTGGCGACGGTGCCGGCCTTGTAGACGGTCGGCGGCCCGTATTCGTCGGCATCCTCGTCGCCGAGTTCGTAGACGTAGAGGGCCGGCCCTTCGTCGGGCTCGATCCGCAAGTAAACGGGGATGCCTGCCCTCGCATACACCTCGGCCTTGAGCTGCTCGTCACGCATCTTGGTGCTCGGGCTGCCCACTTCCACCGTGAGCAGGATGTCCTGCGGAGCGAGCATGAGATTCATGCTCCTGCCGATCTCTCTCGGCACGACAACAAGGTCGGGAATGTAATAGTCCTTGTCCGTCGCCCGCAGGTTGACAGTCGTGAGGGTCACCAGGTGCGGTGGTGCCGCACTTTGCAGAATGATCAGCAGGTTCGTGATCATTAGCTGGTGCAGGGGGGTGGGGGAAGGACTCACCAGTAGGCTCCCGTTGAAGAGCTCGTAGCGGTTCCCGTCGTCGGGGAAGTTGAGCAGGTCGTCGACAGTGAACGGCGGCCGGCCGGGAAGAACCGTGCGCTCGGTGTCGGTCGGTTCGATCGTTGCCATTGCGGTCACCCACTCAGTATCGGGAGTCACGCCCTCGCCCACATGCTACTTCCCCAAATCCGATCACTTTAAGTTTCTTCCCTATCACGCTCCGGAATTATGGTGAATGCCCGAGTCGAAACGTTCACCGCGGAATGAACCGACTCGCACGTCACGGCGACGGGCCTGGGTGCGCCGGTCCCCGGGGGACGCCTCGGCACATCGTTGCGGGCAGGCTGGGGGCGCTGCGGGCGAGGTTCCGGGGGTTGGTGCCGGGGAAGGGCTTTGTTGTGCGGGTGCGTACCGTGTGAGGCATGTTCAAGCTGAGTCAGGACATCGACGCCGAGCGGTGTGACCGCGCCCGCGCCCAATTCGCCGCCGACAGCTCGCGGCTAGCCGAGGTGATGGACAAATAATGACATTTCCTACTTTCATATCGAGCCAGACCGAGCCCCGCGCCCGCGGCAAGGAGTTCGGCACGCACCTGCGCAAGCGCGTCGCCGCCAACTTCGCCGGTTACACCGACCTGTTCAGGGTCGCCGGTGCCAGGCCCGCGCAGGTGCGCGCGTGGGGCGAGCGGGCGCTGGAACGCAGCGCCGCCTGGGCTCCCCATCTGGCCGACGAGATGGCCGGGATCGCGGCGGGCGCCGGGCTGCAGCCGTGGCAGGTGGCCGTGGTCAACGCGCGCACCGAGATCCTGGCGGCCATCGACTTCGTCGGCCACGGTGAATGCTCGACCTCGGTGGTGCTGCCCGACACCGGCCCGCCGCGTACGGTGCAGACCTGGGACTGGCACGACCACCTGCGCGACGCGCCCCTGCTGTGGGAGTACGAGCCGGACCCGGGCCGCGTGGTGCGCACGTTCACCGAGGCGGGGGCGCTGGCCAAGATCGGCGTCAGTACGGCGGGTCTGGGCGTGCACTACAACATCCTGCGCCACGAGTCCGACACCGCCGACCTCGGCGTGCCCGTGCACCTGATCGCCCGCCGCATCCTCGACGAGGCCGCCACCGTCGAGGACGCGGCCGGGATCGCCCGCTCGGCCACGGTCTCGGCCTCCACAGTGATCACGGTCGTCACCACGTCGGAGGCGGCCTCCATCGAGATCTCCCCGGCCGGAGTGGCCGTCATCCCGCCCGACTCCGAGGGCGTCCTGCAGCACTGCAACCACTTCCTGGACGAGCGGCTGGAGGCGGGGGTCCGGCACGCCAGCGGCCGCCCTGGCACCTACGACCGCCTGCGCCACCTGCGTGACCACGTCGCCGGCCTGAGCGCCCCCGACCTCCACACGCGGGCCCTGGCCCTGCTCGGCCACGCCCCTGAAGACGCTCCCGTGTGCGCCCACCCCGACCTCACCCAGCCACTCAACCAGCGGTGGGAGACGCTGGCCACGATCAGCCTCGACCTGCCGGCCGGGCGGCTGCGGGTGCACCAGGGCGGGCCGTGCCAGGTCACCGAGTCGACCTGGCAGACGTTCTGAGGCGTGGTCAGCGGAGGGTCAGGGTGGAGAGCGGCCGGCCCTTGTGGTCGAGGAGGTCGGCGTGCAGACCCCGGCGTCCGGGGCGCCAGGCGAGCACCTGCATGCCGTGCTCCGGCACCGTGATCTCCCGTTCCCTGATCCGCACCGCCCCCACCTCCGCCGAGAGCCGTACGAGGCCGTAGGCGACCCATCGGAACGGCCGGCGCAGCCACGGCACCGGGCTGGCGTTGAAGCGGGACCGCTCCCCGGCGCGTACGTGCCCGTTGAGCAGGGCCGCCTCCGGGCGCGGGAGTAACACGTCCGCGCCCGGCGGGTCGACCGGCGTGGTGGCGCCGCTGCGCAGGCTCCAGGTCCCGCCCCGCCGCGGTGACAGCAGCCACACGTCCAGCCAGAACCGCCCGACGTCGTCCAGCCGGGCGAAGGCCGCGGCGGCCAGCCGTTCGCCGACGTAGAGGGAGAGCGGGGTGCAGCGGTGCCGCCCGCCGAGCGTCTCCGGCAGCGCCTTGGGCAAGCCGTGCTCGATGAGCCGCAGGCTCTCGGCGGCAGGGGTGTAACCGAGGTATTCAGCGCGGTCCACGGGTCTCATCGTCGACACCTCGCCTTCCGGAACGGACCGGCGTGGCCTGCGGTCACCTGGTCGCCGACTCCGTTGTCGGCGCCGCCCACACGGGTCGCGCCGCCTGTGCCGACCGCGCCGCCGATCCGCACAGGGCCACCTCGGGATAGTACGGCGGCTCGGGGTCCCCGGCGATGCCGTGGAGGACGAACTTCGGCTTACGGTCCGCTGAAAAGGCCGGGCGGAGCACGCGCGCGGGAGCCGTGAGAGGTCACGCGGGGATCGCGGCTCAGGGCGTCCGGCGGATTCGGTCGGCCAGTTCCACCACCGCGCCGACCAGCTCCCGGCCGTCCAGCAGCGCCAGGTCGTTGTGCCCGGCACCGGCCACCTCCACGGTCGTGGCGTCGGCGGCCTCGGCGACCGCGCGGCTCAGGCGGGGCGGGACGATCGTGTCACCGGTGCCGTACACGACGACCACCGGCGCGCGTACCCGGCCCACCTCGCGGGCGACGGGGAAGCGGTCGCGCAGCAGCAGCCGTACGGGGAGGAAGGGGTAGGCGACCTGGCCCGCGTCGGCCAGGTCGGTGAACGGCGAACGCAGCACGAGCCCGCCGGGCGGGCGCTCCAGCGCGAGCCGGGTCGCCACCGCCGCGCCGAGGCTCTCGCCGAAGTAGATCACGTGTCGGCTGCGGACCTGGTCGCGGGCGGCCAGGGCGTCGAGGAGCAGGCCCTCCTCGGTGGGGCTGCCCGGGTTGCCGCCGTAGCCGCGGTAGTCGACGAGCAGCACCCCCAGCCCGTACGATGCCAGCGCACGGGCCAGCGGCGCGCGGTGCGACCGGTTGCCCGCGTTGCCGCCCGTGACCAGCACGGTCACGTCGAGCCGGCCGGGCACGTACCAGGCGGCCAGCCGCAGCCCGTCGCGCGTCGTGAACGAGAGGTCGCGCGCCCCCGGCAGCACGGCGGCGGCCGGTGGCACCGGCTCGCGGTCGGGCAGGTAGATGAGCCGCCGCTGGAACACCCACAGCAGCCCCACCAGCAGGATCAACACCGCGACCACGACCAGGGCGGTGCGCGCGAGCGTCGTCACGCCGCCCACGGTACGCGACCCCCCGGACCCGGGCGCGAGAGGTCAGACGAGGGCACCCGCCTGGACGACGTGGCGTTTGTGCGCGGCCAGCAGCCTGTTGCGTAGCAGCCCGTTGCGCGGCAGCAGGCTCACGCGGCACCACCGGCGGCCGGCCGTCCCGTGACCGGGCGGGTCACAACCAGCTTGCCCGCACGCTGGTGCCCGCCGGGCCCTCGGGGGACTGGGCGCGTACGGTGTCGAGCAGGCGGCCGACCGTTTCGACGATCTCCGGGGCCCGCTCGCGCAGCCCCGCCACGTCGGCCGGGCTGACCTCGTCACGCTGCACCCCGGCCCGGTCGAGCACCCCCTCCAGGTCCGCCAGGTGCTCCGCCAGCCACTTCAGCGGCTCCTGCGACAGGCCCTTGTCGAACACCCGCCGGCCCGGCTCCCACCCGTCGAGCCCGGGGTGGTGGTGGGTGCGGTCGAAGCTGCCCGGCGTCCCCTCGACCGACTCCAGCAGGTCCACCCGCCAGAGCGGCCGGTCGACGGCGATGGGGCGGGCCGAGTAGATCGAGCCCTTCAGCTCTCCCGCCTCCAGATAGCGCAGCTCCAGCCGTACTCCTCGCTCGGCGCCCTCCTGGCCGGGCAGCGGCTCCGGGTCGACGAAGTAGATGTCG
Source organism: Nonomuraea antimicrobica (assembly GCF_039536965.1). Lineage (NCBI taxonomy): Bacteria > Bacillati > Actinomycetota > Actinomycetes > Streptosporangiales > Streptosporangiaceae > Nonomuraea > Nonomuraea antimicrobica. The sequence continues at coordinate 8,030 of NZ_BAAAZP010000141.1, forward strand.
CTCACGGCCACGCCGATCCGGTCGAATCCGAAGAGGTAGAGCACGGTCAACCACGTCCTTCACCAGGTGTCGGGCACAAGCCTCTTTCAACGTAACACCGGCCCTCGGACGATCAACCCCCGCCGCACTCCGGCCGGGGTCCTTCGAGGAGGAGGTACGGGGTGGGGTCTTTCGGGGGAGAGACTACGGGGGCGGGGGTGCTTCGGGCCCGCCGCGCGTGCCCGGTGGCCGGGATCCTTTGAGGGGAGGGCCGAGGGGTGGTCAGGGTTCGACGAGGCCCGCGCGGATGGCGTAGCGGGTGAGGTCGAGGCGGTCGCGCATGCCGAGCTTCTGCAGGATGTTGGCCCGGTGCCGGTCGACCGTCTTCACGCTGATCACCAGCGTCTCGGCGATCTCCTTGGCCGAGTTCCCCTCCGCGATCAGCTTCACGATCTCCTCCTCCCGCGGTGTCAGGATGCTCTCCGGCATGCGTTCCCCCTCGCGGGCCCGCTGCAGGTAGTCGCGGATGAGCGCGGTGACCGCCCCCGGGTACAGGAACGGCTCCCCGCGCATCGTGGCCCGGCACGCCTCCAGCAGGTCCTGGTCGGCGACCGACTTGAGCACGTAGCCCGACGCCCCGACCTTGAGCGCCTCGAAGAAGTACTGCTCGTTGTCGTACATCGACAGGATCAGGATGCGCACCCCGGGCGCCCGCCGCGAGATCTCCCTGGCCGCCTGGAGGCCGGTCATGCGGGGCATCGCGATGTCGAGGACGGCCAGGTCCACCTCCACCTCCGAGGCCGCCGCCACGGCCTCGGCGCCGTCGGCGGCCTCCGCGACCACCTCCAGGTCGGGCTCGGCGTCGAGGATCAGCCGCAGCCCTCTCCGTACGAGCGCGTGGTCGTCGGCCAGCAGGATCCGGGTCTTTTTCACAAGGGTTCGCTCCGATTCGCGGTGTCCGGGATGACCAGGGTCACACGGGTGCCCTCGCCCGGCGGGGAGTCGACGGTCAGGCGGGCGCCGACGAGCAGCGCGCGCTCACGCATGCCGCGGATCCCGGCCCCGTCCTGGCGCGCGCCGCCCCGCCCGTCGTCGGCGATGCGCAGGACCAGGCGGCCGTCCTCGACCGTGAGCGACAGCTCGGCGCGGGTGGCCGCGGCGTGCCGGGCGATGTTGGTCAGGCTCTCCTGCGCGATCCGGTACAGGACCAGCTCGACGTCCGCGCCCAGCCGGGGCAGGTCAGGACGTACCGACCGGGTCACCGGGATGCCGCTCATCTGCGAGAGGTCGCCCGCCAGGGCGCTGAGCGCGCTGTGCAGCCCGAGGTCCTCCAGTACGCCGGGGCGCAGGCGGCGGGCGACCTGGCGTACCTCGTCGAGGCTGGCGCGTACGGTCTCCTGCACTCCCTGCAAATCCTCCCGCAGGTCGGCGGGGGCGCGGTCGACCACCCGCTTCAGTCCGAGCAGCACCACGGTCAGGCTCTGGCCGACCTCGTCGTGCAGCTCGCGGGCGATGCGCTTGCGCTCGCCCTCCTGCGCGGCCAGCGCGTGGGCGCTGCTGGCGCTGCGCTCGGCCTCCAGCCGGTCGAGCATCGCGTTGAACGTGCCGATCAGATGGGTGAGGTCGCTGTTGCCGCCGTCGGGCAGGCGGTCGCCGCCGCGCAGCAGGTCCACCCGTTGCATGAGCGCGGTCAGCGCGTCCAGCGGGGCCAGGCTGCGGCGCAGCAGCACCGCGTTGGCGGTCAGCATCACCGCCAGGCCCACCACCAGCACCGGCACCTCGGCCCACATGATCGGGGAGGAGACCGTGGCGGGCGACAGCGCGAGCACGAGCGTGCCCGCCGCGAACACCAGCCCGTTGATCACGACCAGCCGCAGGAACAACGCCTGGGCGGGTGGCCGTGGCGCGCTCCTCGCCGTACGCGAGCCTCCCAGGCCGGTCGGGCCCGACGGCGCGTCGCCGGGCGCGTCTGCGCGGTCGTCCATCTTTCCAGCCTCTTCGTTAGACAGTGCGGTTGTCTATGCGGTCTGACCCCCATTAGTGGAGTTAGTCCTACATGTTCTCTTCCTGCCCAGATGGGTGCCTGACCCGATGGTGGGTGGGTTCGTCCCCCGGGAGACTGGAGCGGAGCCGGATTGGAGTCAGCGACATGGACGTCACCCGCACGACCGTGCCAGGCAGTGGCACCGTGCCCCACCTCGTCACCGGGACGCCGCGTCGCTCTGATCGCCAGAGCGGCGCCATGACCTCGCCGGGGGCACCCGGTCGTCCAGACGAACGGGATGATGCCATGAACGCCGGCGACATCGCCGTGAACCTGCCCACCGTGAGAGTCCACGACCCCGTCACCAAGGCGGTACGTCTCATGGCCCTGGGCCGGATGCCCGGCCTGATCATCGTGGACGACCTGGGCAGGCCGGCGAGCGTGCTCCCGGGAACGCAGGTCCTGCGGCTGGCCGTGCCGGGCGCCTACCAGGAGGATCCGGCCCTCTGCCGGGCGATCGACGAGGCCCACGCCGACCTGTTCTGGGGTGAGCTGGGCGAGCTGACGGTGGGCGACTGCCTGCCGCTCCAGCCGTCCTCACCGGCGACCGTACGGCCCGACGCGACGCTGCTCGAAGTGGCCGCGCTGATGGCCCGCCTGCGCAGCCCGCTGGTCGCGGTGGTCGGCCGCGACGGCGTACTCGCCGGGGCCATCACCCTGGAACGGCTCCTGACCAGCCTGACCCTGGCGGCCCCTGACGCCTGAAGCAGACGCCTGAAGCAGACGCCTGAAGCAGACGCCTGAAGAAGACGCCTGAAGAAGAAGCGCTCCCAGATTTCGCGAAAGATCCCAACTCACCTGAAAGATCCCCAGCTCGCCGGGCGTGTGCCGCGCGGCCCGCCCCGTGCTCTCACCTCGCCGGGCAGGTGCCGCGCGGCCGCGTCCCGCCGCAGCGTGCTCACGTTCGGAGGCATTTCCGTGTTCCCCCTTCACCTCGTCCTGCCGTCATGCCATGACCACCGGCGATCATCCGCCGCGCCCGCCGGGCAGCCGGGTCCGCCGGGGCAGGACGGATGAGCGCGCTCGCCGCGCTGGCGATCTTCCTGGTGGCCTTCTTCTTCATCGCCACGGAGAAGGCCGACAAGGTCAAGGTGGTGCTCGTCGCCTCCGGGCTGATGGCCGTGCTCGGCCTCATCCCGGGCGCCGAGGTGTTCTTCTCCGAGCACGAGGGGATCGACTGGAACGTCATCTTCCTGCTGTTCGGCATGATGGTCATCGTCGGGATCATCAAGCAGACCGGCGTCTTCGACTACCTCGCCATCTGGGCGGCCAAGAAGTCGAGGGGGCGGCCGTACCGGCTGATGGTCATGCTGATGGCGATCACCGCGATCGCCTCGCCCGTCCTCGACAACGTCACCACGATCATGCTGGTCGCGCCCGTCACGATCGTGGTGTGCAACCGGCTGCGGATCGCCGCGCAGCCGTACCTGATCGCGGAGGTCCTCGCCGCGAACATCGGCGGGGCGGCCACGCTCATCGGCGACCCGCCCAACATCATCATCGGCAGCCGCGCCGGGCTGACGTTCAACGACTTCCTCGTCCACATGGCGCCGGCCGTGGTGGTCATCTTCGCCGTGTTCGTGCTGTTCACGAGGGTGCTGTTCCGCAGCGCGTTCCAGTACCACGCCGAGCACGTGGCCGAGGTGATGGCGCTGCAGGAGCGGCGGGCCATCACCGACCCGAAGCTGCTCGTACGCTGCCTGGTGGTGCTGGGCGGGGTCGTGGCCGGGTTCGGGCTGCACGCGGTGGTGCACGTCGAGCCGTCGATCGTGGCGCTGGTCGGCGCCGGCGTGATGCTGCTGGTCGCCCGCGCGAACGTCTCCGAGGTGCTGAGCGAGGTCGAGTGGCCGACGCTGGTGTTCTTCATGGGACTGTTCGTCATGGTCGCGGGCCTGGTGCACACAGGCGTGATCGCGGCGATCGGCACCTGGGCGCTGGACACCCTGGGCGACGACTACTTCCTCGCGGCGACGGCCCTGGTGTTCGGCTCCGCCACGCTGGGGGCGTTCTTCGACAACATCCCGTACGTCGCCACGACCGCCCCCATCGTCGAGGGCGTCGTCGCCGCGGCCCCCGACCCGCAGGTGGGCCAGGCGCTGTGGTGGGCCTTCGCCCTGGGGGCCGACTTCGGCGGGAACGGCACCGCGGTCGCGGCCAGCGCCAACGTGGTGGCCATCGGCATCGCCGCGCGCAACGGGCACAAGATCAGCTTCTGGCAGTTCACCCGGTACGGCATCGTCGTCACCGTGCTGAGCAGCATACTGGCCTGGCTGTACGTGTGGATGCGCTACTTCACCTGACCGCGTACTCGCCCGTCCGGGTCCCTGAAGCGGAGCCAGGGGAAAATCAGGGATGTTCACCGATGATCCGGACGGGCCGCACCGGGCATCGTTGATCACATGAACCCCGCGAACCGCCTGGCCCAGCTCTCCTTCACCGCCGGACCGGCCGCCCTGCTCGGCGGCTGGTTCCTCATGCGTCCCATCGACGGAGATCCGCAGCCGGGTCCCTGGTGGACGTCCGCGCATGTGGTCTGGCTGATCGGGTTCCTCATGCTCGGCCTGATGACGCTGGCCATGCGCGGTCTGGCCGGGCCGGTGCGGGGCGGCCGCCGGGTGGCGGTGGAGGCGGTGACCGGGATCGCGCTGTTCAGCGTGGCCGCCAACCTCACCGGACTCGTCATCGACCTGTACGCCGGGCTCACCGCTGCCGACGAGGACGCGATGCGGGCGCTGATGACGCAGGTGAAGGGCTATCCGGGGGTCGAACTGGTCGTGTACTCGCCGGGGGCGCAGCTCTTCTTCGGCGCGGTGCTCGCGCTGGCGGTCATCCTCGCAGCGCTGCGCCGGGTCACGGCCGTCAGCGCGGCGATCACCGCCGGCGGCGTGGTGCTGGTGGGGGCGGCCACCCTCATGGTGGGCAGGCACACGGCGCTGGCCGCCGTCGGCATGGCCGTCATGTGGCTCGGCACGCTGCTGCTGGGCCGGGGCAGGACCGGCGTCGTCGAGCACGATCACCCCGTCCCGCGCCTGACCGGAAGGGCATGACACGACGGCAGCCCTTCGCCGCGAGCGCGCTCAGCCCCGGCTCGCCGGGCAGGTCGGCTCGTACGGGCGGTCGGGCAAGTGGCGGCGCCACTCGGCCGCGGTGAGATCGCGGCCGGCCCGCGCGCACACCGCCCTGACCAGCGGCTCGATCGCCGTCGGCAGCCTGCTCACCCGTCCGCCCCGGCCCACGGCCACCACCTCGGCGGAGCCGGCGGTGAACGCGACCGAGCGGGCGCTGTCGGCGAGCCCGATCTCCGGCCCGATCCGCCGCCCCTGGCGTACGTCCCAGAGGCCGAGGGTCTTCTCCTGGGAGGAGACCGCGAACAGCCGCCCGTCGGGCGAGAACGCCGCGTCCCACGGGGCAGGGCCCATCCGCATCCAGTCGCCGACCTGCGCGCCCGTGGCGGTGTCCCAGACGCCGATCTTGCCGGAGAAGTTCACCGCGACCAGCTTGAGGTCGGCGCTGAACCAGACGTCCTGCGCCAGCGCGGGCAGCGGCAGCCGGGCGCCGAGCGGCTTGCCGGTCTCCAGGTCGACCAGCCGCAACTGGTCCGCGTCCAGGCCGGTCAGCCGCCCGGCCGCGCTGGTCGTCCAGGCCAGCAGCCGCGGCCTGGGCACCTGCTTGAGCTGCCGCCCGCCGGGGAGCTGCCAGAGCGTGAACGCCTTGTCCCCGGCGGTCCACAGGCCCCGGGGAGTGGGCGCGGCGTTGTTCGGCTCGCTGACCGTGGCGAAGGCAGGAGTGAGGGCCGCCAGCTCGCGCCAGGTGGCGGTGTCGCGGACGGTGACGTCCGCGCCGCGCCTGACGGCCATCAGGCGGCCGTCGCGGCTGAAGGCGAAGTCGCTGTCGTAGTCGGAGAACGCGCCGATCCGCAGGTTCCTGCCGTTCAGCGTGACGTCGGTGGAGCCGAGCGTGTGGGTGGCCAGGGTACGCCCGTCGTCGCTCAGCAGCACCGAGTCCATCGGCTCGTCGGAGGGCGGGTTCGGCCTGAGCGTGACGACGGTGTCCTCGCTGAGGTAGCGCAGCCCGCCGGGGCCGAACGCGGCCGCGCTGACCCGGTCCTCCAGCTCGCGCCTGAGCAGCAGCGGCTCGTCGGCGTCCGGCCGCCAGACGGTGATCGCCGAGCCGATGCCCGCGACCAGCTCACCGTCCGCGCTGAACACGGGCGTCGCCCGGGCCTCCCAGCCGGAGATCGTGGTGATCTCCCGCCGGGTACGGGTGTCGTACACGGTCAGGCCGTCGTCGTCGCTGACGGCCAGCCGCCCGCCGTCGGGGCTGAAGGCGAGGTTGCCGTAGCAGTCGGCGCAGATGTCCCGGTAGCCGGGTCGCCGCTCGCCTGAGGGCAGGAGGTAGAGGTCGGGCCCGGCCACCGCGTAGCCGCCCCCGGGGTGGACGGCCGTCCCGGTCATCACGGGTATCGAGACCGACTTCCCGGTACGCCAGTCGTAGACCTCCCTGCCCTGCCCAATGGTCACGACCAGCCGCCCGCCGCCGAACTCGACGCCCACGTCCACCTGGCTCGCGGCGGGCACGCTCCGGCCCACCGGCCGCCCGGTGGCCAGGTCGAAGAGCCGGATGGCCCGGTCGTCGGCGATGGCCACCAGGTCGCCGTCCTGGCTGACCGCGACCTGGCGCAGCTCCCTGCCCTCGGTGGCCTTCGTGGTGAAGCCGCCGCTGCGCCGCCCCGTCGCCACGTCCCATACCCGCACCTCGCCGGGGTCGGCGCTGATCAGCGAGCGGCCGTCGGCGCTGAGCGCGCGGACCACGTCCGGCCCCGTGTCCGGGTCGCGGAAGGCCCCGCCCCCCGGGTCCGTCGCCGAGGCGACCAGGCTCGACCTGGCCTCGTCGGTGGCCGACAGCCGTCCGGCGGCGGCGCTGAGCAGCATGCCGAGCACGGGGTCGCGGCCGCGTACGGAGTCGGCGGCCCGCGCCAGCCCGGCCGACTCTGTGGCGTCGCGCTGCCTGGCCAGCGTGGCGACCTGCTCGGCCAGCGTGACGCTCTGCCGCCAGGCCAGCCCGCCCGCCGCCAGGGCCAGCGCCAGCAGCACGGCCAGGCCCATCGACACCAGCCGCGTCCGGCGGGAACGCCGCCGGGTGAGCGACGCCCCGGCCGTCAGGAAGTCCCGCTCGGCCGGGGTGAGCGTGATGTTCCTGCGTTCGGCCGCGGCCCAGCGCAGGGCGTCGTCCAGCGGGCCGCCGTGGAACAGGTCGCCGTCCCGCCGGCCGTGCTCCTGCCAGCGGCGGGCCGCCGCGCTGATCCTGCGGTGCACGGCCAGCCCGTCGCGGTCGGCCTCGATCCAGCCGCGCATCCGGGGCCAGGCCAGGGGGAGGGCGGGCCGCAGGAGGCGTACCGGGTCGCTGCCGGACACCAGGTACGTGAACGCCCCCAGCACCCGCTCCACCCCGTCGGGCAGCTCGGACCTGCGCGGCTCGCGCAACGCCAGCTCGCCTTCGTCGGTCACCGTGATCAGCCGCAGGAACAGCTCGGGCACCAGCTCCCTGTCGGCGGGCGCGAGCGCGCTGTAGGCGTCCTCGGCGATCACGCCCAAAGCGGGGTCGTCGCCGGGGGTACCGACCCGGCGGCCGTCGTCGGCGCCGAGGGCGAGCAGCCGCGGCGTGTTCAGGCCACCGCCACCGCTCACCAGCCCGAGCAGCAGCTCACGGGCGGCCGGGCGATGGGCCGGGTCCTTGGCCAGCGCGGCGCGTACGGGGGCGCGCAGCGGCTCGGGCAACATGGACAGGTCGGGCTCGTGGGAGAGCACGCGGTGCATGACCGCGCCGAGCGCCTCGCCGGAGAACGGGTCGTGGCCGGTGGCGGCGTACAGAACGACCGCGCCCCAGGCGAACACGTCGGCGGCCGGGCCGGCCCGCTCGCCGGAGAACACCTCGGGCGCCATGTAACCGGGGGTGCCCGTCACCACGCCGGTCGAGGTGAGCGACATCTCCAGGGTGCGGGCGATGCCGAAGTCGATCACCCGGGGGCCGTCGGGGCCGAGCAGCACGTTGTCGGGCTTGAGGTCGCGGTGCACGACTCCGGCGTCGTGGATGGCGGTCAGCGCCGTGGCGATCGCGGTGGCCAGCCGGTGCAGGTCGTCCCCGTGGAACCGCCGGTCCGCCGTGCGCAGGCTGGGGCCCTCGACGTACTCGCTGACGATGTACGGCCTGGGCCCGTCCAGGTCCGCGGCGAGCACCCGGGCGGTGCAGAACGAGGCCACCCGCTGCGCGGCGACCGCCTCCCGGACCATCCGGTCGCGCAAGGAGGGCTGCGCGACCGGGTCGCCGCGCAGCACCTTGATCGCCACTCGCGTCCCGGCCCGGTCGTAGCCCTCGTACACGACGCCCTGGCCGCCCGCCCCGAGCCGGCCGGCCAGCCAGTAGTCGCCCAGCCGCTGCGGGTCCCCGTCGAGAAGTGCGCTCACCATGCGAGGTAAGACGACCGCTGCGGTGATCCAGTTGCGCGAAGTTCCCCTGCTTCTCTCCTCCGGGGGGTTTCCACCGCTTTGTTCCCTGGGGAAGACATAGGAGGTCTGCTAGCTTGCGTGCTGTGAGTCGCATCGATGCCCACCACCACGTCTGGGACCCGTCCGCCCGCCCCCACACCTGGCTCGACCCCGCCGCGATGGCGCCGATCCGCCGTACGTTCACGCTCGGCGACCTGGCCGGCCCCGCCGCGGCGGCGGGCGTCGACGGGACCGTGCTGGTGCAGGTGCTGCCCGACCTCGCCGAGACCCGCGAGTTCCTGGCCATGGCGGCCGGGTCCGAGCTGGTGGGCGGAGTGGTCGGATGGATCGACCTGACCGCGCCCGACGCCGCCGACACGCTGGCCGCCCTGCCCGCCGGGCTGGTGGGCGTGCGTCACGGCGTGCAGTCAGAGCCCGACCCCGCCTGGCTCAACCGGCCCGACGTGCGCCGGGGCCTGGCCGCCGTGGCCGCCGCCGGCCTGGCCTACGACCTGCTGACGCTGCCGCACCAGCTTCCCGCCGCCATCGAGACCGTGGCCGCGCTGCCGGAGCTGACGTTCGTGCTCGACCACCTGTCCAAGCCGCCGATCGCCACCGGCGAGCTGGAGCCGTGGCGGAGCGGGATCCGCGAGCTGGCCGCGCGTCCCAACGTCTACTGCAAGCTGTCCGGCCTGGTCACCGAGGCCGACTGGGCGTCGTGGCGGGTGGCCGACCTGCGGCCGTACGCGGAGGTGGTGCTGGAGGCGTTCGGGCCCGAGCGGGTGATGTTCGGCTCCGACTGGCCGGTCTGCCTGCTCGCGGCCTCCTACGAGCAGGTCACGGGGGCCGCGGAGGAACTGTGCGCCGGGCTGTCGGACGGCGAGCGCGCCGACGTCTTCGGCGACACGGCACGGCGCGCGTACCGCCTCTGACGCCCGCCCGCCCGGCCGCCGCGGGGTGAGGAAAACGGCTGCCGTGCGGCGCGGCCGGTCGGGCATCATGGCGCGATGCGACTGCACTCCGTCGACCGCCCAGCCGGGGCGTTCCAGCGCCCCGTGACCGCGGACCACCTCCGGCGGATCAGCCGGCGCGTCTTCGGCCGCGACGCCGTGTCCGCGGTGGAGCTGGGCCTCGGCATGTACAACAGCACCTACAAGGTCACCGTCGAGGGGTTGGAGCGGCCGGTGATCATGCGGTTCGCCCCGGAGCCTGCCCGGCAGTTCCGCTCCGAGCGGGAGCTGATGCGCAACGAGCACGCCACGGTGCCCTACCTGTCGGCGATCGCCCCCCTGATGCCGCGCGTCATCGCGGCCGACTGGTCGCACGAGCTGATCGGCCGCGACTACCTGGTCCAGACGCTTCTCGACGGGGTGCCCGCCCCCGAGCGGCTGCCCGGCTACCCGCGTCCCGCGTGGACGTCCTACTTCCGGCGGCTGGGCGAGATCACCCGGACCGTGCACGGCGTACGCGGCCCGCGCTTCGGCCCGGTCGGGGCGCCCGCGTACGACACCTGGAGCCAGGCCGTGGCGGGCTCGCTGAACGAGATCGCGGCCGACGTGGAAGCCGCCGGGCTCGACGGCGCCGACCTGCGCGCGGCCGCCGACCTGGCCGTGGAGCGGCACGCCGTGCTCGACGAGGTCACCGAGCCGCGGCTGCTCACCGGCGACCTGTGGACGGTCAACGTCATGCTCGCCGCCGACGCCCCCCAGCCCACCATCACCGGCGTGCTCGACCTCGACCGCACCTGGTGGGGCGATCCCGCCGCCGACTGGACGATCCGCCTGGCGGCGGCCAGGCAGGACGAACGGCTGTCGTTCTGGGAGACGTACGGCGAGCCGGACCGCACCCCCGAGGCGGTCTGGCGGTCGATGATCTACGAGATCCGCCACCTCGGCGCCGTCCGCCTGGAGCGCCACCGGCTCGGGCAGGCCGGCCGGGTGCGTGAGTCGTACGGCGACGTGGCGGCGGTGCTCGCGAAGATCATTTGACGCTCACACTCGCGCTCTAGCAAGTATGATGTGGATCACTTTGCTGATGCGTCAATTTATGTCCGGATTCTGTGACATAAGCGCATCTGTGGCGGGCTTGCCAGCCGCTCCCCGGAACCGTGTTTCCGCAGGTGGAGACCGGCGTTTGAGGGGGTCCGGTGGGGGTTGCCGATCTATTGCGAGTGATCCGACCGTTATATCGCAGCGTTTCCCGCTGTTATATTTTTGCTTATATTCTGCGCGTTGATCGCCATCCCGATGTCACGTGAAATTTCACGATGCGAGATGGGTTTTCGTTGAGGGGGCGCTCCGCCGTCCGGTCGTCCGCGCCCTCGGTCAGCGCGAACGGAGAGTGATGGGCAAGTACCTGCTCCGCAGGTTGGCAATAAATGTGATCTTGGTCGCGATCGCGGCCAGCTTGGCGTACATGCTCGCGGCCACCACCATGAACCCGCGGGCCACGTACGAGGGCCGACAGCCGCCGGTGCCCGAGGCGGTCATCGACGCCACACTTGATGCCTACAACCTGAACGACAAGACCCCCGTGATCCAGCGGTACGCGACCTGGGCGGCGGGAGTCGTCACCGGCGACTTCGGCAAGACCTGGAACGGCGCCTCCGTCAACGAGGAGATGGGCCGCCGGATCATGGTCAGCCTCCGGCTGCTGCTCATCGGCACGCTCGTGGGCTTCGCCCTCGGAGTGGTGCTGGGTGCGATCTCGGCGGTGAAGCAATACAGATTCAGCGACCGGTTAATAGGCGTCGGATCATTCGTGATCATGGCGATCCCCGTGTTCGTGCTGGCCACCCTGCTCGCGATCGCGACCTACAACCTCAACAGAGGGCTGGGGTTCACGCTGATCGAGTACACCGGCGAGTACAACCCCCGGCTCACCGGCTGGGACCAGTTCTTCAACCGGCTGAACCACCTCATCGTGCCGACGGTCTCCCTCAGTCTCGGTTCGATCGCCTTCTACAGCCGGATCCAGCGCAACATGATGCTCGACGTGCTGGGCCAGGACTTCGTCCGCACCGCGATGGCCAAGGGCCTGCGGCGCAGGACGGCGCTGGTCAAGCACGCGCTGCGGACCGCGCTGATCCCCTCGGCCACGTACTTCGCCTTCGCGTTCGGGACCATGTTCACGGGCGCCACGTTCACCGAGAAGATCTTCTCCTGGCACGGCATGGGCGCCTGGCTGGTCGACTCGATCAACCAGAACGACGTCAACTCCGTGGCCGCGGTGACCTTCTTCGCCGCCGTGTGCGTCCTGGCCGCGGCGTTCCTGTCGGACCTGCTGGTCGCGGCCCTCGATCCTCGGGTGCGGGTGAGCTGAGATGCGGTCGAAAGTCGTCTTCAGGCGCCTGCTCCGCAACAAGCAGGCCCGATACGGGCTCCTCGCCCTGGTCGTGCTGGTCGCGCTGGCCTACGTGGGCCCGTTCTTCGGCGCGTACGAGTGGACCGACAAGGACTTCATGTCCTTCCTGTCGGCCCCCGGCGCCGACCACTGGTGGGGCACCACCTCGATCGGCCAGGACATGTACGCGGTCACCCTCCGCGGCATGCAGAAGTCGATCATCATCGGCCTGCTGGTGGCGCTGATCTCCACCGGCCTGGCCGCGCTCGTGGGCGCGTTCGCCGGATACTTCGGCGGGTGGCCGGACCGGCTGCTCATGTGGGGCGTGGACCTGCTCCTCGTCCTGCCGAGCTTCCTGATCATCGCCATCATCTCGCCGCGGCTGCGGGAGGCGTCGTGGCTGTGGTTCGTGGTGCTGCTGGCCGCGTTCTCCTGGATGATCACCTCCAGGGTCGTGCGCAGCATGACGCTCTCGCTGCGCGAGCGTGAGTACGTGCTGGCCGCCGTCTACATGGGCATCCCGCGCTGGAAGATCATCCTGCGGCACATCGTCCCGAACCTGTCCTCGTTGCTGATCATCGACGCGACGCTCAACGTCAGTGGCGCCATCATCGGCGAGGCCGCGCTGTCCTTCTTCGGCTTCGGCATCCAGCCGCCCGACGTCTCGCTCGGCACGCTGATCGCGGAGGGCTCGCGCAACGCCACCGGCTACCCGTGGTTGTTCGCCTTCCCCGCAGGTCTCCTGGTCGCCCTGGTGCTCAGCGTGAACCTCATCGGCGACGGCCTGCGCGACGCACTCGACCCGGGGAGCAACTCGTGAGCATCTTGGAGGTCAGAGACCTCACCGTCACCTTCCCCGGCGGCATCGAGGCCGTACGCGGCGTCAGCTACGAGGTCGAGCGCGGCGAGGTGCTCGGCATCGTGGGCGAGTCGGGCTCCGGCAAGTCCGTGACCTCGCTGGCCGTCATGGGCCTGCTGCCGCGCAACGCGGTCGTCAGCGGCTCGGCCCGGCTCCACGGTCAGGAACTGCTCGGCATGCCGGAGGACGAGCTGGTCAAGGTGCGCGGCAAGGCGATCAGCATGATCTTCCAGGATCCGCTGTCGGCCTTCACGCCCGTCTTCACCATCGGCGACCAGATCGCCGAGGCCGTACGCGTGCACCAGAAGGTGGCCAAGGACAAGGCCGCCAGACGGGCCGTGGAGCTGCTCGACCTCGTCGGCATCCCGAACCCGGACCTGCGGGCCAAGGCGTTCCCGCACGAGTTCTCCGGCGGCATGCGGCAGCGCGCGATGATCGCCATGGCCATCGCCAACGACCCCGACCTGCTGATCTGCGACGAGCCGACCACCGCGCTCGACGTGACCATCCAGGCGCAGGTCCTGGAGGTGCTCAAGACCGCGCAGCAGGAGACGGGCGCGGGCATCGTGATGATCACCCACGACCTCGGCGTCATCGCCGGCATGGCCGACCGGGTGCTCGTCATGTACGCGGGCCGCCCGGTCGAGCAGGGGCCCGTGGACGACATCTACTACCGGCCCCGGATGCCGTACACGATGGGGCTGCTCGCCTCGATCCCCAGGGTCGACGGCGAGGAGGGCCCGCTGGTGCCGATCGAGGGCAACCCGCCCTCGCCGGCCTCGCTGCCGCCGGGCTGCCCGTTCGCACCGCGCTGCCCGATGAAGGTGGACATGTGCGACGACGAGGAGCCGCCGCTGACCTCCTTCGGCGGCGGGCGCCACGTGGCCTGCATCCGCGCGCACGAGATCGAGCACAAGGGCCTGACCGGCGCGGACGTGTTCCCGGTGCCGGTCATCCCGCCGAGCGACGTCGTACGCGTGCCGCGCGCCGAACGCGCCACCGTGCTGGAGCTCGACGACATGAAGCGGCACTACCCGCTCATGAAGGGCGCGATCTTCAAGCGCCAGGTCGGCACCGTGTACGCGGTGGACGGCATCAGCTTCGACATCGCAGAGGGCGAGACGCTCGCCCTGGTCGGCGAGTCGGGCTGCGGCAAGACCACCACGCTGCAGCAGATCATGCAGCTCCGGCCGCCGCAGAGCGGGCGTGTGGTGGTGCTCGGCAAGGACAGCTCCGCGCTCGACGGCGCCGGGCGCAAGGCGCTGCGCGGGGACCTGCAGATCGTCTTCCAGGACCCGATGGCCGCGCTCGACCCGCGCATGCCGGTCGGCGACATCATCGCCGAGCCGCTGCGCGCGCACGGCAAGAAGGACGTGCAGGCCAAGGTCGCCGAGCTGCTCCAGCTCGTCGGCCTGGCGCCGGAGCACGCCGAGCGTTACCCGCAGCAGTTCTCCGGCGGTCAGCGCCAGCGCATCGGCATCGCCCGCGCGCTGGCCCTGGAGCCGAAGGTGCTGGTGCTGGACGAGCCGGTCTCCGCGCTCGACGTGTCCATCCAGGCGGGCGTGATCAACCTGCTGGAGGACCTGAAGAACAGGCTGGGCCTGTCCTACCTGTTCGTGGCGCACGACCTCGCGGTGGTCCGGCATCTGGCCGACCGCGTGGCCGTCATGTACCTGGGACGGATCGCCGAGATCGGGACGGTCGAGAAGGTCTACGACCATCCCGCGCACCCCTACACGCAGGCGTTGCTGTCGGCGATCCCGTTGCCCGACCCCGAGATGGAACGCACGCGCAAGCGGATCCTGCTCGAAGGCGACCTGCCCAGTCCGGCGAATCCGCCGTCGGGCTGCAGGTTCCGTACCCGGTGCCCGAAGTTCGCCCGACTTGGCGAGGCCGAGCGGCAGCGGTGTGTGGACGAGGAGCCCTCGGTCGCCCGGTTGGTGAACGCCGCAGACCACGGCGCCGCCTGCCATTACGCGGAGGAAGTCGAGGTCATCACGGCCTCGGAAAATCAGGAGGAAGAGTGAAGGTTCATCACCGTGCGGCCGCTGGGCTGGCGGTCCTGGCCATGGCCGTGGCGGCCTGCGGCGGAGGCGGCGGGTCCGAGAACAAGCAGCCGAGCGCCGAGCAGTCGAAGCAGGCGCAGCAGCAGATGGCGGAGACTCCGGCCATCAACATCAACCCCGTCCCGTACGAGCAGGTGAAGGACGGCGGCACGCTCACCCTCGCAGTCGGGCAGTGGCCGAGCCAGTGGAACACCAACCACGTCGACGGCAACCAGGCCGACACGGCGACCATGGTCGACGCGTTCATGCCGCAGCTCATGATGGCCGACGAGCAGGCCCAGTTCACGCCGAACCCCGACTTCGTCACCGACGTGAAGAACGAGACGGTGGACGGCAAGCAGGTCGTCACCTACACGCTCAACGACAAGGCCAACTGGTCCGACGGCTCGCCGATCACGTGGGAGGACCTCGCGGCGAGCTGGAAGGCCAACAACGGCTCGGACAAGAAGTACAAGCCGGCCTCTATCGACGGCTGGAACAAGATCGAGTCGGTCGAGAAGGGCGCCACCGACAAGGTCGCGGTCATCACCTTCTCCAAGCCGTACCCGGAGTGGCAGGGCCTGTTCAACCGCACCACCTCGGCTCTTTTCCCGGCCAAGTACCTCGAAACGCCCGAGAAGTACGACAACGACTACAAGCAGAAGATCCCGGTCACCGCGGGTCCCTTCAAGGTTGAGTCGATCGACGAGGGCACCAAGACCCTCACCCTCGTGCGTGACGACAAGTGGTGGGGCAAGAAGTCCAAGCTCGACAAGCTCATCTTCCGGACGATCGCCGACGCGACCGCCGAGGTGAACGCCTACGCCAACGGCGAGCTGGACGCGGCCTACATCGAGGCGGGCGCCCCGGCGAACCTGCAGCGGGCCAAGGGCGTGCCGAACACCGAGATCCGCAAGGCGCTCAGCCCGAACTGGCGGCACATCACGGTCAACAACTCGAGCGAGTTCCTGAAGGACAAGTCGGTCCGCCAGGCCATCCAGTACGCGATCAACCGTGACGTGATCACGCAGTCGGACCTGAAGGACATGGAGTGGCCGCTGCAGACGCTCGGCAACCACGTCTTCATGAACAACCACAAGGGCTACGTCGACAACTCCGGTGACCTGGGCAAGTACAACCTGGAGAAGTCGAAGCAGCTCCTGGAGGCGGCCGGCTGGAAGCAGGAGGGCGAGTACCGCAAGAAGGACGGCAAGGAGTTCGCGCTCGACTTCGTCATCCCGGCCTCCGTGCCGACCGCGAAGACCGAGGGTGAGCTGACCCAGGCCATGCTCAAGGAGGCCGGGATCAAGGTCACGATCCGCCCGGTCCCCGATGACAAGTTCTTCAACGACTTCATCATCAAGGGCGACTTCGACCTGGTGCCGTTCTCCTGGATCGGCACGCCGCTGCCGATGGGCAGCCTGCCCCAGATCTACAAGACCGGCTCCGAGAGCAACTTCCCCAAGGCCAGCGACCCGGCTGTCGACGCCGCCATCGACGCGGCGGTCGACGAGACCGACCCGGCCAAGGCGATCGAGCTGGCCAACGCGGCCGACAAGCTCATCTGGGACATGGTGCACACCATCCCGCTGTACCAGCGTCCCGACATCTGGGCCGTGAAGAAGACGGTCGCCAACTACGGCGCCCGTGGCTACAAGTTCTACAACTGGGCCGAGGTCGGCTTCACCGGCTGATCCCGCCCCCATGACGAACCCCCGGCCGGTTTCCGGCCGGGGGTTCGGCGTATGAGGCAGGTTCCCCGTGGCGCTCAGAGGGTGATCAGCCGTGCGAGTCGGTGATGACCGTGCCCTTGTCAGCGCCCTTGAGCGTGGCGAAACAGGACGGGCCGTTGGCGCCGTCGAAGCGGACGGAGTCGAAGAAGTCGCGGAAGTCGATGTAGAAGTTACCCTTGCCGCGCGGGGTGGTGACCGCCGAGCAGCCCTCGTAGTTCGCCTCCGAGAACAGGTGGATCCAGGAGCCGGTACGGTTCCAGTCGGACTTGGCGCGGTCGGCGATGCCGAGCGCGGCCAGGTCGGGGGTGTCGCTCTTGATCTGGACGATGTCGCCCGTGCCGTCGAGCCCGGAGAACAGGCAGTAGTAGCCGTCCTGGCACCGGTCGTAGCCGTCGGCCGCCTGGGCGGGGGTCGCCAGGACGGTCAGGGCCGCGGCGGCAGCCAGCGGTAATGCCCACTTGTGAAGCTTCTTGCCCACTGTTCCTCCATGGGTGAAACTTTCTTTCGGGTCGAACATACCTCGCGCGATCATGTCAAGAAAGGGCTTGACTAAACCGCCCCGGTGAGCGATACCTCCACGCCGCCCCGGGTGCCCCAGCGGTTGACGCGGCGGCAGGTCAGCAGCGCGTACACGTACATCGGGCGCAGCACCAGCAGCCGCCAGAGCGCGGCCAGCGGGGCCAGCGCGAACGCCCGCAGGCGCGACGCCGCGCTCTCGTCGCAGCGTCGCACGGTGAACAGCCGCAGCGCCATCAGGTAGTTCATACCCAGCCCGACCTGCGCCACCGCCAGGCAGAGCGGGCCGAGCCGCGCCGGGTCGGCCACCACCACCACCACAGGGACGGCCAGCGCGAGCAGCAGGTGCAGGTACTCCGCCACCGTGGCCCAGAAGACCACCCCGGTCAGCGGCATGTACCGCAGCCACCAGAGCTGCCGCACGGCCGTGCCGCGCATCCAGCGCACCTGCTGCCTGGCGTAGTGGCCGAACCGCTCGGGCACCAGCGTGAACACCATGGCCGACGGCTGGTGCACGGTGTCACCGGCCAGCAGCGCGTGGAAGGTGAGCATCGAGTCGTCGTTCATCTGCATGGGACGCCCGCCGAACCGCTCGTTCTCGTACCCGCCCGCGCACCGGCGCACGACGTCCGCCCGGTAGAAGGCCAGCGCGCCGGAGTTGAGCGTCACGCGCCGCAACACCGACTGGGCACTGCGCAGGCCGCACGTGAAGGGCAGGTACGTCAGCTCGGTCAGCCGGGTCAGCAGGTTGGCGCCGCGGTTGAGCACCAGCACCTGCCCGGCCACCGACTGCACCCGCGGGTCCGCGAACGGGGCCAGCCCCTCCCTGACGGCGTGCCGGTCGAGCACGGAGTCGCTGTCGAGGGTGAGGAAGACGTCGCCGTCGTCCTCGGCCAGCGCGTGCATCTGGGCGAAGCGCTTGCCCCGGTTCGGGGTGCGGTCCCAGGTCGTCTCGATGCCCAGCGTCGCGGCCTCGGCCTCGAACTCGCGGCGTACGGCGTCGTACGACACGGGCCGCCCGGTCACCGCGTCGGCCGAGCCGTCGTCCACCACCCGCACCCGGTCGACCCGGCGGCTCTGCGTCAGCACCGAACGCAGGCACGCCCGCAGCGCCCGCGGGTCCTCGTTGTAGACGGGCACCTGGACGGTCACCCTGAGCGCGCCGACCCGCGCCCGCGCGCCCGGCGGCACCCGGATCGGGCGTTCGAACCAGCACAGCGGCACCCACCACAGCAGCGCGAGGCCGACGAGCCAGGCCCACGGCGGGCTCGACGCGTGGCCCGCGACCTCGCCGAGGCGGGCGATGCCCCAGGCGGCGAAGGCGGCGATCGGGAGCGCGCCGAGGGCGAGGAGCCCGCCGGCGCCGACGTGGCGGGCGGTAGGCGGGCTCACGGGCACAGCGGACCCCGGCCGCGCCGGAACCTCGACCGCACCAGGAAGGCGGCGCCCAGCGCGAGTGCCAGGCACAGCCCGGCCAGCCACAGGTGCCCGCCCGCCAGCGCCGCCACCGCGACGCCGCCGCCGAATCCGGCCAGGGATCCGTACGCCATGTGGCTCCTCCTCGGAGAGAGTCGGGACGACGCGGCGAATCTCGCCCGGGGGCGGTGCCGGTAATCCCCGCGCCGCCCAAAGGTTCGGGCATCCGCTCCCTGCCGGGGCCACCGGCCGACGGCCCGTGCGGCGGGTCAAGCCGGGATGAAGGTTTCGCCGCTGTTTTCGCTGGTACGGGGTGGCGTCGACGTGCTGGTCCCAGTGGGGGCGGAAGACTCGGGAAACGTCATCTGGGGTGCCTTTTGGAGCGTTCCTATCCTTTCGAGCCGAGCCGGAGCAGCGTGCGATGAGCAGCAACCCGAGCGGGACCTTGACGGGCAGAGACCGGGCGGGCGGGACACGGGCGGGGAGGGCGTGGCAGGGGAGGACCTGGGCGCGCGGGGCCGCCACGCTGTCGCTCGCCGGTGCGTGCCTGGCCGTGCCTTCGACGGCCCCGGCGTCCGTCCTGGCCGCCCTTCCTTACCAGGATTCCGGCCTGCCCGTCGCGGAGCGGGTGGCCGATCTGATGTCCCGGATGTCGCTGGACGAGAAACTCGGCCAGATGACCCAGGGCGAGCGCGGCTCGGTCGGCTTCTCCGACGTCACCGCGTACCGGCTCGGCTCGGTGTTGTCGGGTGGCGGCTCGGCCCCGTCGCCCAACACGGCGACGAGCTGGGCCGACATGTACGACAAGTATCAGAACGCGGCCCTGGCCACGCCCCTCAAGATCCCGCTCATCTACGGCGTGGACGCCGTGCACGGCCACAACAACGTCGCCGGAGCCACGATCTTCCCGCACAACATCGGCCTCGGCGCCACCTACGACCCGGCCATGGTCGAACGCATCGGGCGGGCCGTGGCCGAGGAGATGTCAGGGACCGGCATCGACTGGAACTTCGCCCCCTGCCTGTGCGTGGCGCGCGACGACAGGTGGGGCCGTACGTACGAGTCGTTCGGCGAGACGCCGGACCTGCCCGCCGCGATGACCTCGATCATCACCGGCATGCAGGGGACGGCGCTCAGCGGTCCCGCCTCCGTGCTGGCGACCGCCAAGCACTACGTGGGCGACGGCGGCACGGGCGGCGGCGTCGACCAGGGTGACACCCGGCTCGACGAGGCCGATCTGCGGACGTTGCACCTGCCGCCGTTCCAGGCCGCCGTCCAGCGCGGGGTGGGCTCGGTGATGGTCTCCTTCAGCAGTTGGAACGGCGCCAAGCTGCACGGACACCGATACCTGATCACCACGGTGCTCAAGGGCGAGCTGCGCTTCGACGGCTTCGTGGTCTCCGACTGGAACGGCATCGACCAGATCGACGGCGTCAAGGGCGCCTCCGCGCTCGACGTGCGCACCGCCGTGAACGCCGGCATCGACATGGTGATGGCGCCCACCGAATGGCGCCGCTTCATCGACCTGCTGCGCGCCGAGGTGCAGGAGGGCCGGGTCTCCATGGCCCGGGTGGACGACGCGGTGCGGCGGGTGCTGACCAAGAAGTTCGAGCTGGGGCTGTTCGAGCGGCCGCTCGCCGACCGGTGGTACACCGCGAGGGTGGGCAGCCCCGAGCACCGGGCGCTGGCCCGCGAGGCCGTGGCCAAGTCGCAGGTCGTGCTGAAGAACGACGGCGGCCTGCTGCCCCTGGCCACGTCCGGCGGCAAGATCTTCGTGGCCGGCAAGAGCGCGGACGACATCGGCAACCAGAGCGGCGGCTGGACGATCTCCTGGCAGGGCTCCTCCGGCGACATCACGCCCGGCACGACCATCCTGGAGGGCATCAAGGAAACCGTGGGCTCGGGCGCGACCGTCACCTACAGCCGCGACGGCACCGGCATCGACCCCTCCTACCGGGTGGCCGTCGCCGTGGTGGGGGAGACCCCGTACGCCGAGGTCCGGGGCGACCGGCCGGCCGGCCTCGGGCTGGACGCCGCCGACCTGAAGACCCTCGCCACCCTGCGCGCCTCGGGCGTGCCGGTCGTCGTGGTCCTCGTCTCAGGCCGGCCTCTCGACATCGCCGCAGAACTGCCCGGGTGGAACGCCCTGGTCGCCGCGTGGCTGCCGGGCTCCGAGGGGCGGGGTGTGGCCGACGTGCTGTTCGGGGCCGTACGGCCGACCGGCAGGCTGCCCATGACGTGGATGAGCAGCGCGTCCCAGCAGCCGATCAACGCGGGTGACGGGAAGACGCCGCTGTTCGCGCAGGGGTTCGGGCTGACGTACGGACCGCCGCGCGGCGACACCGCTCCGGCACCGGCGCGCGACAGCGCACCGGGACCGGCCTGACACCTCGCCCGCCGAGGGGGCGGCCCGGCGCTCACGCGGCGGGCCGCCCCCGGGCGTCTCACCTGTCCACGTGCAGCGTGCCGAACTCGACCAGCGGTGTGGCGCCCGCGAAGTTGCCGTCCACCTCGGCCCGTTCGGCGGCGCTCGGGTTCGCGTTCGTGCAGCTCACCGGTGCGCTGGAGCCCGACATCAGGTCCGAGCAGAGCCCCGTGCGGCGGTCGGGCAGGCCCAGGATGTGGCCGATCTCGTGGGTGGCGATCCGTACGCGGTCGTAGCCCTGGTTGACGGCCTGGCGTCCCATCCAGATCGTGCCGCGTCCCAGGCTGGTCGGCAGTGCGCGGGGCCAGCCGTTGTCGGCCAGCACGACGAAGTGGGCCGGGGTGCCCTGGACCAGCCGGACGTTGGTGACGCTGGAGTTCCAGATCTGGGCCGCCTGGTTCACGTTCGCGACGAACTCGGCGGCCCGGCTCGCGTCGTACCTGAGCACCGTGACCAGTGCGGTGGCCTGGGCCGGTGCGGTGACCAGCAGGAACGCGAGGCTGAGGGCGACGGAGAGGATGAAGCGAAGGGGTCTTGACACGAAGCCTCCTCCGAGAGTTGGGGGTGTTGTGAACGTATGCGCACTCCCGCCCTCTGGAGACGTAGCAATTTGCCCCTATCACGGTGATATGGCCGGGCGAGGCCGATCGCCTGCGCCGCCCGTGCGGGCGGCGTACCGGAAGTCGCCCGGCCCGGGGACCTGCGCCGCGAAAACCGGGTCGAA
The DNA here is from genome assembly GCF_039536965.1 of Nonomuraea antimicrobica. Classification (NCBI taxonomy): domain Bacteria; kingdom Bacillati; phylum Actinomycetota; class Actinomycetes; order Streptosporangiales; family Streptosporangiaceae; genus Nonomuraea; species Nonomuraea antimicrobica. Next base: position 29,598 of record NZ_BAAAZP010000141.1, read on the forward strand.
ACTGTCGGTGTCCGCGTGCACACTCAATGCATGCAGAACGAGCCACTCGAACTCGGCGAGATCTCCATTTCCAGCTGGAACGCTCACACCGACAAGTTGGCGGAGGTCGGCTTCCTGACCATCGCCAGAAGGCTCCCGGCGCTCGTCGGCCAGGCGCTGCGCATGGCCTGGCAGGCGAGCCCGCGCGACACGGCGGCCACGGTCGCGCTCAACCTGCTCGGCGGCGTGTTCACCGCCTTCGGCCTGCTGGCCACCACCGGCGTGCTGACGGCGCTGTTCAGCGAGGGCCCCACCCCCAACCGCGTCGTCGCGGCGCTGCCCAGCCTTGTCATGGTCGGCGCGGCGGCCGTGCTGCGCACGACCACGCAGGCCGCCGCGGGCTGGGCGCAGTCCCGCCTCACCCCGCAGATCACCCGGCTCACCGAGGAGCGCCTCTACGGCCTGACCAGCCAGGTGGAGCTGGTCGCCTACGACGACCCCGAGTTCCACGACGCGTTGGAGCGCGCCAACGGCCGCGGGGTCACGGTGGCCGACTCGGTGGTGTCCACGGCGGTCGACGTGGTCACGTCGGTCGTTGGCATCGCGGCCGCGGCGGGTGTCCTGGGGGTGCTGCACCCGGTGCTGCTCCCGTTGCTCCTGCTGGCCGTGCTGCCCGACGCCTGGGCGGCCGTGCGCAGCGCGCGCATGCGCTACTCCACGATCTACTCCCTCGTCCCGGCCCGCCGCCGTAAATGGATCATCGCCGACCTGCTCGCCGAGCGCGAGTCGGCGGCCGAGGTGCGCTCGTTCACGATGCGCGGCTTCCTGCTGCGCATGTACGACGCGGTGGCCAGGGCCGAGCAGGAGGAGATGCTCGGCCTGGCCCGGCGGCAGATGGTGGCCAGGCTCGTGGGCGAGGCGCTCGGCGGCGTGGGCACCGCGCTCGTTTACGTCGCCCTCGGCGTCCTGCTCGCCGCCGCGGCCATCCCGCTCGCGGTGGCGGGCACGGCGGTCCTGGCCATCCGCTCGGGCCAGACCTCACTCTCCAGCCTCATGTACGCCACCAACCGCCTCTACGAACAGGGCCTCTACTTCACCGACTTCCTCGACTTCTGCGCCCAGGCCGAGCGGCGCCTGGCCGGCCCGCGCCCGGTCGCCGCGCCCGACGGGTTCGAGTGCATCACGGCCGACCAGGTCACCTTCACCTACCCCGGCGCCGACGAGCCCGCCCTGCGCGGAGTGTCCGTCGAGGTCAAACAGGGCGAGGTGATCGCGCTCGTCGGCGAGAACGGCTCAGGCAAGTCCACCCTCGCCAAGATCCTCTCCGGCCTCTACGAGCCCGACACCGGCACCGTCCGCTGGGACGACACCGACCTGCGCCAGGTCAGCCCCGACGACCTGCGGCTGCGCACCGCCGTCATCGCACAGGACCACACCCGCTGGCCCCTCACCGCCCGCTACAACATCACCATGGGCACCGGCAAGGGCGAGCCGGCCCTGCACACCGCCGCCGCGGTGGCCGGTGCCGACGAGGTCATCGCCGAGCTCCCGCACGGCTACCGCACGCTGCTCGACCGGCGCTTCAAAGACGGGCACGAGCTGTCGGGCGGTCAGTGGCAGCGCATCGCCGTGGCCCGCGGCTTCCACCGCGACGCCGTGCTGCTCATCTGCGACGAGCCCACCGCCGCCCTCGACGCTCGCGCCGAGCACGGCCTCTTCGAACGCATCCGCGCCCACGCCGACGGCCGCACGGTCCTGCTCATCACCCACCGCCTGGCCAGCGTCCGCTACGCCGACCGCATCTACGTCCTCGACCACGGCACGGTCATCGAGCAGGGCGACCACGACACCCTGATGTCCCTCGACGGCCTCTACGCCGACCTCTACACCCTCCAGGCAACCGCCTATCGATAGCCCTTCGAGCGGGAGGGCCTGCGTTTCCGTGAGCAAGTCCGGCTGATCATGAGCACTGTCGGGGCAGAATCCACGTGATCACGAGCTTTGACAACGCTCTGTGATGCCGGACTTACGGGACTTTCGCTCGCCATCTGTTCGGCGGTCATCCGCGGGGCCGGGCCCGTGGGGCGCAGCAGCGGCAGGAAGCAGTCCAACCGCCGAAACGGCTTCCGGATTCGCTGCCATCAAGTCAAGCAGCCTCGTCCGTCGGGTCGGGAGTGGGAGCCAGCCGCACGCGGCCGGGGTGGGCCTTCTCGTCGGGGAAGACCCACTTCCGGAGCGCCCAGAAGCGGAAGACCATGGCGATCAGCGTGCCGATGATCTGCGCGCTCATGAAGTCGGCGATCTCCTGGGTCACCAGGCTCACGTCCGGGGTCTCCAGGCGAAACACGTACCGGGAGATCCATAGTGGTGCGGAGCTGAGCACCAGGCCGACGCCACTGACCAGGAAGAACAGCGCCGCCTCGTGACGGCGCTCGCGGCCGCCCCTGGTCCGGAACGACCATTCGCGATTCAGCACGTAGGACACGATCGTCGCCACGAGCACCGCGATGACCTTCGCGGTCACCGGCTTCGGCTCCAAAATGGTGAGCTTCAGCCCATAGAACACCGCGTTGTCCACTAAGAACGCCGTTCCACCCACCACCGCGAACTTCAGCAGTTCATGGTGCTTCAGCGCAAGTGCGTGCAGCGGTTCCGGCAATCTTGCGAGTACCGCGTTTGCTATTCGGAGCACCCCCGATCTTCTCACCAGCCGAACACCCTGGTAACAGGATTCACGGACACGGCTTGTCCGGCTGGAACCGCACCTGACGACAAATCCGCGTGATCATGAGATTTGGTAACGCTCCGAGATATCGGACTTACGGGACTTTAGCGATCCGTGGGGGGCGTGCCGTAGGTTCGTACGCTCCGGATCACGCGTGCTGACCTCCATCGATCCCGAACTCACCCGCGACCCGCCATGCCGTGTGGTCGGCGTACTCGGTGCAGGCGACCGCCGGAACTCCGGGCTCCAGGGTGCGTTCGCAGGACGCTCGCATCGATCCGTTCGGGGCGTCCCGGGACCACTCGGTGTGGACATGGCTGTCGGCCGGGCGCGATCACGAGGCCACGCTGAGGGCCACCGACGGGGGCGAAGTGCGCCGGGGCGGGCGCGGGCCGTTCGACGCCACGGCTCACAGGGGACGTGCCGCGAGAGACCTCCGCAGAGCGAGGGCCCAGTTCTCGTTCACCTCGTCGGCCTGCTTCCGGTGGGGCGACCTGGGTTGCCACCCTGGGGGTACGGCAATTCGCAGTCGAGCGGCGATCCCTTCGACGACCGCGCCCGGATCGCCCACCAACTGCTCGTATGTGACCTCGTGCGGTGAGACTCCCTGAGAGCGGAACCAGGACTCCCATGCCTGGTTGTGTTGACCGACGGTCTCCAGCAACTGGCGCATCTGATCGATGTTCTCGTGCGGCTGCCGCAACGCTTCGTCGCCCTGTTGCCAATAGCCCGTCTGTTCTGCCCGAGACCAAGAGACTGCCTGGGCGACCAGATCCTCGCGCCGTAGGTGGATCAACGTCAGGGGCCCGAGTCCGCGTTCCAGAGTCGCGAGGTCCGTCTCGTCGCGGGACTCCCGGAGTCCGTCCGTGACCCGCTCCAGCGAACCCCACATGATTCGGATACCGAAGACGCCGTTCTCGGTCCTGGCTGCGTCGGAAACGGCCCTGACGAAGCCTCGGTAGTCGCGTGCCCTTGCGCCCTCGATCGGCACACCGAGGCGCTGAGCCCAGGTCGCTTCGTCCGGTTCGCGAAAATAGGACTCGGGTCGGCCGAGTACTCCCGTTGAGCCCAGCAGGCTGCACAACAAGGTGCTTCCGGTCCGTGGGGTCCCGCAGAGGATGTAGCCGGATCGCACTGCCATGGTCGGAGGCTACGGCAATGGCGCGCACGGATTCAATGATCATTACCGTCCTCGCCCCGGTGAGTAGCCTCATGTCGACCGTCCGGCAGTTGTCGGGCCGCCGGACGACGCGCACGCCAGGCACAGCGTCCGCCCACCCTCGGCGCCCTGTTCCACCTGCCAGGACGGCGGCCACTCCCGCGTCACGCCTGCGGGCACGGGTTCGACCCGCGTGCCGATCAGCTTCGCCGTCTCCACTCCTTGCACCTCGCCGAACCCGAGTCCGGACAATGGCTTGTACTTAGTTCAAGAGCTGCCTAGGCTGGTCTTGAACTAAGTACAAGGCCGCGATCTCGCGTGCTCTACTCTGTGGAGGGCTCCCCCGTGCCTGTCTCCGTCGTCGTCGCCTCGATGCTGCAGTTCATGCTCGCGGCGACCTTCCTCGCCCTCGCGCTCGCCGTCCACACCCACGGCGCACGCGCGCAGCGGGCCGCCGAAGCGGTCGTGACGGGGAAAGGACTGGCGGTCGACGTCCTCGCCCGGCATCGGATCAAGTTCGCCGAGAGCGTGGCGGAGCTGATGTTCCCCGTCTCCATCGCGGTGGTGCTCGCGGTGCTGGGCGTGCTCGGGCTGGCCGGTGCCGGGGCCGGGCGGATCCTGTCGTGGATCGTCGCGGGGATCCTGATGACCGCGGGCGGGCTGGTGACCGGGAGTCAGGTGTTCGCGGTCCGGGTGGTGGTGGCGGCGTTCAGGAAGTCGTCCGATCCGGCCGTACGCGCGCTCGACGGCCGGGCGGTGGCCGAGGCGGCGGAACGTGCGTTCCCCGGCTGGCTTCGGCCCGTGATCGTGATCCGGTTCGTGCTGACGACGCTGGGCTCCCTCGCGGTCATCGTCCTGCTGGCGACTCCGGGCGCGAGCGCGTACTTCGGGGGGCCCGGCTTCGGGTAGTGCGGGTTGTCAGCCGGGCCTCCAGGCCGTCGAGGATGACGTCGAGGCCGAACGCGAAGGTGTCCTCGTCGGGCAGCGACGCGACCTCGTACACCGAGGGTGTCATGCGGGCGCGCAGCCGGGGGAAACGTCCCGCGATCTCGCCGATCCACGCCACGGTGTCGCGCAGGCGCTCCTCCTCGTCGGCGCCCGCCCGGCGCAGGCGGGCCCGCAGGGCCAGTTCCCCAGCCTCGCCGTGGGCGGCGCCGATCACGTACATGAGCACCGTGGCCGCCGCCTGGTCGGCGTCGGCGGCGCTGAACCCGGCCGACTCGTAGACGGCCAGGCAGTGATCGTCGTAGCGGGCCTTGCCCGGGCCGTACACGAGGTGGGTGCTCATCGCGGGCAGGAGCCAGAAGTGGCGGCCGATCATGCCGTGGGCGCCCGAGGCCAGCGCGGCGGCGGCCGCCCGCCACCCGATCCCGGCGGGGTCGGGCAGCTCGATCTCGTCCCATACGTGGTCGGCGGCCAGCACGATCAGCTCGTCCTTGCTCTTGACGTGCCAGTAGACCGCCGTGGCCGCCGCGCCGAGCTGGGTGCCCAATCGCCGCATGTTCAGGCCGTCGACCCCCTCGGCGTCGAGCACCGCCACAGCGGCCCGGACGATCTGGTCACGGGTCAACGTCTCGCGCGGCATGAGGACAACCTAGCGGCACGCGCCGACCCCGCAGAAACCTCGGCGGCCGGGTCGGGAGGGGATGCGGGGCGGCCCTCAGGACCCGGCCCTCGGGCCGGCCCTTGGGCTCGGATTCGCGGACCGTCACGGGCAGTCGCGCACCCGGGCGTCCCCCCAGCCTTCCGGCGAGGCGACGAGAACCGGCCTCTCGACCACCGAACTCACCGACGCCCTGCATTCCGTACGCCAAGGCCGGGCCCTGACACCTGATCACCTGGCCGCCAAGCGAGAGGTGCATGAGAGTCTCGGGGGCCGGTGGGAGGGGCGGCCCTTCGCCGTGCGGGAGCAGGATGATCAGCAGTGGCGGCGCTGGGTCGCGGCGAACGCCGTCCGCCACGGCCTGCGGTCGGTCAGCGACGCGGCGGCCTCGCACCTCAGCGCGCTGACCTACGCACGAGAGGCACTGGACGGCGACTGGGCGGCCTTCCGGACCCGGCTATGTCAGTTGATCGATCGGTCGGCACGCTGACGACGGTTCGTTTGCGTCGCCGCTCGCCGCTCGCCGCTCGCCGGGGCGGCCCGGCCGGGGCGGGGCGGCCGGGCCGGGTAGGGGAGCGGGTGGTTGGTTGTCTCGCCTGGGTCAGCAGGCGGAGAGCAGGCTGTTGAGTGCCGACTTCTCCGAGCTGTCCACCGTCAGGTTCCAGTACCACTTGACCTGGATCCAGGAGCGGGCGTAGCGGCAGCGCTCGGCCGAGCGCGGCGGCTGCCACTCGGCCGGGTCCTGGTCCGACTTCGACTGGTTGACGTTGTCCGTGACGGCCCACAACTGCGGCCCGCCCAGGTCGTTGGCGAACTGCTGGCGGCGGGCGGTGGTCCACGACCAGGCGCCCGACGCCCACGCCTCGGCCAGCGGGACCATGTGGTCGATGTCGACGTCGCTGGCGGCGGTCCAGGTCGCCCCGTCGTACGGGCTGTACCAGGAGCCGGAGGTGGCCGCGCAGGAGGAGTCCGTCACCACGTTGGTGCCGTCCCGCTTGAGGACCTCCTCGCGGGTGTTGCAGGAACCGCTGACGGTGGTCCAGTGCGGGAACAGCGCCCGGTCGTACGTGCTGCCGTGCGACTCGGCCGAGACGACGAGCGAGGCCAGGCGGCTCGCGGCGGTGGAAGCGGAGGGGATGTTCGGGGGGATGGCGGTCGCGGGCTGCGCGGTGACCGTCAGGGTGAGCGCGGCGGCGCAGGCGAGGGTGAGGGCGTCGGGTAACGTCCGGTCGCGGTGCATGAGGGGTCGAGCCCTTCTGCCGCCGTCCTCGGACCGGCGCGGTTGCCGGTCAGGGGGCGAGGAGGGCGGGCACCTCGACGGTGACAGCGTCCGGTTGGTCCATATATGGCCAGTTTTGCCGAGCTGTCAGGAGGGGGTTGATGGAGTCCTGACATTGGTCGTCAGGGGGCTGCCACGGGGTTCGTCAGCGTTGGGGAGGTGTTCACCGGCACGTCAGGAGCGTCCGCCGGAGTGGCGCCGGATCGGCCTGGGCGGCTGAGAACGGCCGAGGGCGGTCGCGGATGGTCGCGAATGGCCGAGAGCGGCTCCGGGCCGGTGGATGCGGCCCGGAGTCGCCGGGGTCAGCCGAGCCAGCCGGGGACCATCAGCACGGCCCACGCCGCCACGGGAGCCACCACGACGATCACGCCGCCGTACGCCAGGAGCCTGCGGTAGAAGTCGTCCCGCTGCATGCCCCGGACGTTGGCCACCAGCAGCGCCCCCGTCGTGGAGAACGGGCTGACGTCCACGATCGCCGACGTCACCGACAGCGCCGCGATCATCGCGATCGGCCCCAGCGTGCCCTGTGACAGCAGCGGTACGGCCATCGGCACCAGCGTGCCGAGGATGCCCACGGTCGAGGCGAAGGCCGACACGACGCCGCCGACGTAGCAGATCAGCAGTGCCACCAGCAGCGGGACGCCGAGCGCGGCCACCGCGGAGCCCACGTAGTCGACGGTGCCGATCTCCTGCAGGACACCCGCGTACGTGACGACGCCGCAGATGAGCAGCACCGTCGGCCAGGCCACCTTCTCCACCGCGCCCTTGTTGGACCTGGGGGAGGTGAGGGAGAGCACGACGGCCACGGTGACGGCGGTGAGGCCGACGTCCAGCTTGAACGCCAGCACCGCCACGCAGAGCGCGAGAATGCCGAACAGCGTCAGCGCCTGGTGAGCGGTGAGGCGCAGGCTGCCGCCCGTCGTGGTGGCGGTGGTGATGGCGGGGGCGACCTCGGTCCCCACCCCGCCGGAGCCACCGGACGCGGACGTGGCGGATGGCGAACCAGCGGTGGCGGTTGCGGCGGATGGTGGTCCAGTGGTGGCGGTTGCGGCGGATGGCGAACCAGCGGGGGCGGACGTGACGGATGGCGGCTCAGCGGAGCGCGGCTCAGCGGAGGCGGAGGCGGATCTGGAGGCGGGGGCGGAGATGGATGTGGAGGTGGAGGCGGGTGCGGGCGTGCTGGGAGTGGGGGATCCGGTGGCGGGGGCGTCGGGGGTCGTGTCGGTGCCGCGTGCGCCCGGCGATGGGTCATGGCCGGGCGCGTTCGCGGTGCCCGCGTCGAGGGCGCCGCGCCGCAGCAGGTCGCGGCCGTTGAAGACGAAGAAGACGATCAGGGCCGCGGCGGCGTTGAACGCGAAGCTGGACAGGAACAGCACCAGGTCGCTGGTCGGCAGGTTCGCGTCCCTGGCGACGCCGTTCACGATCCCGCCGAGCACGCTGATCGGCGAGAACGCGCCCGCCTGCGTCCCGTGCGCCACCATGAGCCCGATCAGCATCGGGTGGATCCGGTAGTCGGCGGCGAACCCGAACGCGATCGGCGCCAGGATCGCCGCCACCGCCGGGGCAGGCGCGCCCACGGCCGTCAGGAGTGCCGAGATCACGAACACGACCGGCGGGATGGCCGCCAGCCGCCCCCGTACGAGGTGGACCGCCGCCCGTACGAGCCAGTCCACCGTGCCGTTGTTGGTGGCGATCGCGAACAGGAGCGTCACGCCGACGAGGATCACGAACAGGCTGCCGGGGAAGGCCCCGAAGATGTCGTCGGTGCTCATGCCCGTGGCCAGCGTCCCGACCAGGAAGGCGCCGACGAGGGCCAGCGCCCCCAGGTTCACGGGGAAGACGGTGGCCACCACGAACATGGCGATGAGGGCGAGAATGGACAGGAGCTCTGCGGACACTGCTTACTCCGATCTCCCCCGAGCGTCAGTGCAGTCCGGCCGCCTCATGGACGAGCTCGACCGGGTGGCGGGCCACGCGGCCCGCGCCGTGGGCGATCTGCTGGCGGCATGAGACCCCCGTGGCCGCGAGCAGCGTGTCGGGTGCGGACGCGGCGATCGCCGGGAAGAGCCGGAGACCGCCGATCTTCATGGACAGGTCATAGTGCTCGGCCTCGAAGCCGAACGATCCGGCCATCCCGCAGCAGCCGGCGTCCAGCTCTGTCACCTCCGCTCCCGGGATCCTGGACAGCAGCGCGCGGGTGGCGGCGGTGCCGGTGACGGCCTTCTCGTGGCAGTGGCCGTGCAGGAGGATCTCGCGCCCGCGCAGCGCGTCCCCCAGCTTCAGCGCGCCTTCGTCGATGGCCTCCGTGAGCAGTTCCGGGACGAGCCGGGCGCGCGCCGCCACCGCCGCCACCCGCGGATCGCCCGGGAGCAGGGCGGCGTACTCGTCCTTCAGGGTCAGCAGGCAGGACGGCTCCAGGCCGACGATCGGCGCGTCGGAGGCGGCCAGGCGGTCGACCATCTGCCCGGCCATGGTCCTGGCGCGGTCGAGCAGGCCCTTGGAGACGCTGGAGCGGCCGCAGCAGCCCTCGGCCTCCAGCCGTACCCGGTAGCCTGCGCGTTCCAGCAGTTCGACGGCGGCGCGGCCGATGGCGGGCTCGCTGTAGGTGGTGAAGGAGTCCGCGAGCAGGATGACCTCCTTCCGCCCGGACGCGGCGCCGTCCTGACCGGAGGCGGGGCGGCGGGCGTACCAGCGCAGGAGGTTGTCGCGCAGGAAGCGGGGCAGCGGACGGCGGCGGCTCAGCCCGAGAGGGCCGCGGACGGCGCCGGCCAGCCAGTTCGACAGCGGCGCGGTGGCCGAGCCGAGCCGGTTGAGCGTCCTGATCGCGCCGAACGCCCGCGACCGCAGCGGCACGCCGTGCAGCTCCTGGTACTGGTGGAGGAACTCGCTCTTGAGCGCCGCCATGTCCACCCCGAGCGGGCACTCCGACTGGCACGCCTTGCACTCCAGGCACAGGTCGAGGATCCCGTGCAGCCGCTCGTCGCCCATCGCCCGCCGCGGGTCGGGCGAGGACAGCGCCTTGACCAGGGCGTTGGCGCGGCCCCGGGTGGAGTGCTCCTCCTCGCGGGTGGCCATGTACGACGGGCACATGACGCCCGTGTCGTCCTTGCGGCACACGCCGACGTTCATGCACCGGTCGGCGGCGGCGAACATGCCGTCAGCCCCGAACGACAGAGTGGTGGCCAGCGGGCGCGGCTGCGGCATGGCCGGGTCGCGCAGGTGGTCGGTCATCGGCGGCGCGTCCACGATCTTGCCGGGGTTCAGCCGGTTGTGCGGGTCGAAGACGTGCTTGACCTGCCGCATCGCCTCGTAGATCCGCTCGCCGAACAGGCGCCGGTTGAACTCGGAGCGGGCCAGCCCGTCGCCGTGCTCGCTGGAGTTGACGCCGCCGTGCCGGGCGGTCAGGTCGGCGATCTCCTCGGCCACCGCGCGCATCGTGCCGATCTCGTCGGGCGCGCGCAGGTCCACGAACGGGCGGATGTGCAAGCAGCCGACCGAGCAGTGCCCGTAGAACCCGGCCCGCAGGCCGTGCCGGTCGAGGATCCCGGCGAACTCCTCGACGTACGGCAGCAGCCGGTCCGGCGGGACGGCCGTGTCCTCGACGAACGCCAGCGGCCTGCGGCTGCCCACGCTGGAGGCCATCAGCAGGCCGAGCCCGGCCTTGCGGACCTTGAGCACGGCGGCCTGCTGCTCGGCGGTGACCGCCCTGAGCGTGTGGTAGCCGTGGCCGGCGGCCTTCCAGGTGGCGGCCAGCTCGTCCACGCGGTCGGCCACCTCGCCCGGGGTGTCGCCGAAGAACTCCACGAACAGCAGCGCCTCGGGGTCGCCCGCCAAGATGCCGCCGAGGCCGGCGTAGTCGACCCGCTGCCTGGACAGGTCGAGGATGGCCTTGTCGAGCAGTTCGACCGAGGCGGCGCCGAAGGCCAGCGCGTCGGCGGTGGCGGCGATGGCGGCCGGGGTGGAGGTGAAATGGCCGACCGCGATGGCCTTGGCCCTGGGCAGGTCGACCAGGCCCACCGTGGCCTCGGTCACCACGGCCAGCGTGCCCTCCGACCCGACGATCAGCTTCGTCAGGTCGAGGCCGCCGTCACGGCCGGCGGCGTCGAGGCGGTAGCCGCCCGAGTGGCGCCAGAAGCGGGGGAAGCCCGACAGGTCGAGGCCGTTCAGCACCTCGTCCACCGCCGTCCGCAGCCGGGTGTCGGTGGCCAGGTCGGGGGTGGTGGCGTCGGCCAGCACCACCCGCAGCGCCTCGACGTGGTCGATCGTGGAGCCGTACAGGACGGAGTGGCTGCCGGCCGAGTTGTTGCCGATCATGCCGCCGATGGTGGCGCGGTTGCTGGTGGAGGTGTCGGGGCCGAACATCAGCCCGTGCTTGCGGGCCGCCCGGTTGAGCTGGTCCTGTACGACGCCGGGCTGCACCCGCGCGGTACGGCCGTCGATCTCGAGGATGCGGTTCATGTGCCGGGAGAAGTCCACGATCACCGCCGCGCCCACCGTCTGCCCGGCCAGGCTGGTGCCCGCCCCGCGCGGCAGCACCGGCACGCCCAGCTCGCCGCAGGCCGCCACCAGGGCCTGGACGTCGTCGGCGTGCCGGGGGAAGGCGACGGCGAGCGGCTCGATGGCGTACATGCTGGCGTCGGAGGCGTACAGGTGCCTGGTGTAGGGGTCGTCCCTGACGTCGCCGGCCAGGAGCGGGCCCAGCGTACGGGCCAGGCTCATCGACCGCCCTCCACGCCCGCCGTGTCCCCAGTGCCCCCAGTGCCCCCAGTGCCCGCACCCTCCAGGTACGCCAGCGCCGCCCGTGTGCCGCCCTCCTTGATCGGCACCCCGGCGGCGCTGAGCCCCATCTCGACCCCGCTCAGCGTGCCGGCCAGCATCAGGTCGTTGAAGTGGCCCAGGTGCCCGATCCGGAACACCCGCCCGGCCAGCCGCCCGAGCCCGGTGCCGAGCGACATGTCGTAGCGGTCGAGGATCAGCCGCCTGACCGCGTCGGCGTCGTGCCCCTCCGGCGTCAGCACGGCCGTGAGCGAGCTGGAGTGTTCGCGCTCGTCGGCGCAGAGCACCTCCAGCCCCCAGCCGCGCACGGCCCTGCGGGTCGCCTCGGCGTGCCGGTCGTGCCGGGCGAAGACCGCGTCCAGGCCCTCCTCCTCCAGCATGACGAGCGCCTCGCGCAGGCCGTACAGCAGGTTGGTGGGCGGCGTGTACGGGAAGAAGCCCTGCCGGTTGGCCGCGACGATCGGCTCCCAGTCCCAGTACGAGCGCGGCAGCCGCCCCCGGTGCGCCAGCGCCTTCTCGCTGACCGCGTTGAACCCGATGCCGGGCGGCAGCATCAGCCCCTTCTGCGAGCAGCCCACGGTCACGTCCACGCCCCACTCGTCGTGGCGGTAGTCCATCGAGCCCAGGGACGAGATCGTGTCCACCAGCAGCAGCGCTCCGTGCCCGGCCCGGTCGAGGGCGGCGCGGATCTCCTGGACGCGGCTGCGTACGCCGGTCGAGGTTTCGTTGTGCACCACCATGACGGCGGCGACGTCGGGCGTGAGGTGCTCGGCGACCAGGGCGGGATCGGCGCCGTGCCGCCAGTCGCCCGGCACCACGTCGACCACGAGACCCAGCCGCGCGGCCATCTCGCACCACAGCGTGGAGAAGTGCCCGGTCTCGAACGCCAGCACCCTGTCTCCCGGCGACAGCGTGTTGACCAGCGCCGCCTCCCAGGCTCCGGTGCCCGACGAGGGGTATACCACCACGTGGCCGGACGTGTTGAACACCGTCTTCAGCCGTTCGAGCAGCTCGCCCGCGAGCCGGGCGAAGGCCGGCCCGCGATGGTCGATCGTCGGCTGCGCGATGGCGCGCAGCACCCGGTCGGGAACGTTGGTCGGCCCCGGGATCTGCAGGAAGTGCCGGCCCACTGTCTCTCCACCTCCGTGCCATCACACGGCACGGTGTGCCGCTGTGCGGTTCATTAAGATTAAAATCACCCCGCAGAGGAGTCAATGCATGCAGAACGTGATCAACGCCCTCCGGGTGCTCGAAGAGGTCGCCGCCCGCCAGCCCATCGGCGTGGGCGAGCTGGCCCGTGGGCTGGGCCTGCCCAAGAGCACGGTGCAGCGGTCGCTGATGACGCTGCGCGAGGCGGGGTGGATCAGGCCCGCCGGGGGCGAGGTCACGCGCTGGCAGGTGACGAGCAAGGCGTTACAGGTCGCGCGCAGGACCGAGCTGGGGCTGCGCGACGCGGCCATCCCGGTCATGGAGGAGCTGCGCCGGAGCACCGGCGAGACCATCCACCTGATGGTGCCCGAGGGCGACGCGGTCGTGCTCATCGAGCGGCTGGAGACCGACAAGCCGCTGCGGATCGTGCTGCCGCTGGGCATCCGGCTGCCGCTGCACGCCTCCGCCAACGGCAAGGCCGTCCTCGCCCACGTGCTGGCCCGTACGGATCGTCCGCTCGCCGACCTGCCCGGCTACACCGACACCACGATCACCGACCCCGGCGCGCTGCGGGCCGAGCTGGCGGCCGTGCTGGCCCGCGGGTACGCCGACAACCGCGGCGAATGGCGCTCCGACATCGCCGCCGTCGCCTCCGCCGTCCTGGGCCCCGACGGCCCGATCGCCACGCTGTCCGTCTCCACCCCGGCCAGCCGCATGCCCGAGGATCTGCGCGCGGAGTACGGCAAGCTCGTCACCCGCGCGGCCGGGACGCTGACCGACTCGCTCGGCTGACGGGGCCGGCCCCGGAGGTCTACGGCTGGGGCGGTGCCGCCGGCGCCGGCGTCAGGCTCGCGAACCAGCCGATCCGCAGCTTGATCGGCACCGACACCCGCACCGGCTTGGTGTTGCGGAAGGTGAACGTCATCGGCACCGAGGTCCCGCTCACCCCGCTCAGCGTGCCGATCGGCTTGCTGCCGGTGCCGACCGGCTGGTTGGGCGGCAGCGTGAGCGGCTCGATGAGCCGCACGGTGCCGCCTCCGGGGACGCTGATCCGCTCCACCTGGTCCGTCCGCGGACCATCGTTGATCAGCACGGCGAACAGGCTCATCTGGGTCGAGGGCGAGGCCGGGTCGGTGTTGCTGAGCAGGAAGGCGTTGCGCAGGTAGAGAGTGCCGCCCACGTCGGCGTTGGCCCCGTCGTTCTTCGGGGCCCTGTTCTCCTTGCTGAACTCCACGGTCGCGCAGCCGCAGGTCACCAGGACCACGGCGATCGCGGCGGAGACGATGGGACGCATCGCTCAAGCCCTCCTCTCGGCGTGACCATCCCGCTACCCTCCGGAACCGCCTCCAACCAGCCCGCATCACAGCCCCCGCGGGCACGGGGCTGCGCTCGTTTCGAGCTGGTTTCCAACTGGTGACCGTAGATCATGCATGATGTACCGTCGCCGTTGACGCGTGACCTACCCCCTGGAGCGGTAGATGGCTGAGCAGCAAGGACTCGACGCGACAGGTCAGCAGAAGAGACGGCAACTGGTCCGGGCGGTGGTCGCCTCCGCCGTGGGCACCTCGATCGAGTGGTACGACTTCTTCCTCTACGGCTTCGCCGCCAGCACCATCTTCGCGGAGCTGTTCTTCCCCAACAGCGACCCGACGACCGGCCTCCTGCTCGCCCTGGGCACCTACTTCGGCGGCTTCGCCGCCCGCCCCATCGGCGCGGCGATCTTCGGCCACTACGGCGACCGCATCGGCCGCAAGGCCACCCTGATCATCACCCTGATGACCATGGGCATCGCCACCGCCCTGGTCGGCCTCGTGCCCACGTACGAGCAGATCGGCATCTGGGGCGGCATCCTGCTCACCGCCCTGCGGCTGCTCCAGGGCATCAGCGTCGGCGGCGAATGGGGCGGCTCCGTGCTGCTGGCCACCGAGTGGGGCAAGACGCGCGGCGGCAAGCGCGGCTTCCTCGGGAGCTGGCCGCAGTTCGGCGTGCCCGTCGGGCTCGTGCTCGGCTATCTGGCGCTGCAGATCTTCGAGCCGCTGCACCCGTACTGGGGGTGGCGCATCCCGTTCCTGCTCAGCATCGTGATGGCGGCCGTCGGGCTCTACATCCGGCTCGGCATCCTGGAGACGCCGGTCTTCGCCAAGGTCGTCAGGGAGAACAGGGTCGAACGCGTGCCCGTCCGCCAGGTGCTGGCCAGGAACTGGCGGGAGATCGTGCTGAGCGCGCTGCTGCGGACGGGTCAGCAGGCGCCGTTCTACATCTTCACCGTCTTCATCCTGACCTACGCCACCAAGACGCTGGGGTTCGAGGCGAGCGACGTGTACACGTACGTGATCGCGGCCGGGGTGGTGTCGCTGTTCACGGTGCCGTTCTGGGGGTACATCTCGGACCTCGTGGGGCGCAGGCGCCTCTACATGGTGGGCGCGGCGCTCATGGTGGTCTGGTCGTTCGTCTACTGGCCGCTGCTCGACACCCGCGTCCCCGCGCTGGTGTTCCTGGCCATCGTGCTGTCGGCGCCCATCCACGACATCCAGTACGGGCCGCAGGCCACGTTCATCGCGGAGAGCTTCACCGGGCGGCTGCGCTACAGCGGCTCCTCGCTGGGCTACCAGCTCGCCTCGCTGACGGCCGGCGGGCCCGCGCCGCTGATCGCGGTTTGGCTGTACGCGACGTACCAGAGCTCGTTCTCCATCGCCGTCTACATGGCGATCTGCGCGGCGATCAGCGTCGTGGCCGCGTACGCGCTGAAGGACCGTTCGCAGCAGGACTACGCCGTCGAGTACGACGAGGCCCGGCCCTCGTCCGGTTAGGCACCCAGACCCCGAAACTTTCGGAGACTCTCGCGCCCGGCCGGTCCGCGGACCGGCCCAGGGCCCGGCTGGGAACGCCGTCGGCGAACGCCGCAACGTGGCAGGTTGGCGGCGCTCTTGACATGCCCGCGAACGGGCTCGTATCTTGCCGCAAGATTAGACAGATCCTCTTGAAACTTTCGGCGTCGCCCGCGCGACACCCCCCGCTCGCGCCGCGGGCCGACGCCGTGAGCCGTGACGGGGTGAAGGGACGGCATGAGGAGCCAGGAACCGATCGACACCAGCTCGACGTCCGGAGAGAGCGGGCGGTGGCGGGACGCCCGGCTGCCGCCCGCGGAACGCGCCGGCGCGCTCATCCCGCTGATGACCCTTGAGGAGAAGGTCGCCCAGCTCGTCGGCTTGTGGGCGGGCGCCGACGCCTCGGGAGGCGGCGTCGCCCCGCACCAGACCGACCTGGGCGGCGGCCCCGAGTGGGCGGACGCCATCCGGCAGGGGCTGGGCCAGCTCACCCGGCCGTACGGCACCGCGCCGGTCGATCCCGTCGCGGCGGCCCGCTCGCTGGCCGCCTCCCAGGGCGAGATCGTGCGGGCGAGCCGGTTCGGGATCCCGGCCCAGGTGCACGAGGAGTGCCTGACGGGGTTCGCCGCCTGGCGGGCGACGGTCTACCCGGCGCCGCTGAGCTGGGGCGCCTCCTTCGACCCCGAGCTGGTCGAGGAGGTCGCCGGGCGGATCGGACGGTCGCTGCGCGCCGCGGGCGTCCACCAGGGCATGGCCCCGGTGGTGGACGTGACCAGGGACTACCGCTGGGGGCGTACCGAGGAGACGATCGGGGAGGACCCGTACCTGGTGGGCACGGTCGGGGCGGCGTACGTACGCGGGCTGGAGGGCGCCGGGGTCGTCGCCACGCTCAAGCACTTCGCCGGTTACTCCGCCTCGCGTGGCGGACGCAACCTCGCGCCCGTCGCGATGGGGCGGCGGGAGCTGGCCGACGTCGTGCTGCCGCCGTTCGAGATGGCTCTGCGCCTGGGCGGCGCGCGTTCGGTCATGAACTCCTACGCCGAGATCGACGGCGTGCCCGTGGCCGCCGACGAGGGCCTGCTGACCGGCCTGCTGCGCGAGGAGTGGGGCTTCACCGGCACGGTGGTCGCCGACTACTTCTCGGTCCGCTTCCTGGAACGGCTGCACGGCGTGGCCGCGGGCGCAGCGGCGGCCGCCGGGCTCGCGCTCAAGGCCGGGATCGACGTCGAGCTGCCCACGGTCGACACGTTCGGCGCCCCGCTCGTCGAGGCGGTCAAGGCGGGGGCCGTGGCCGAGGCCCTGGTCGACCGCGCCGTGCTCCGCGTGCTGACGCAGAAGGCCGAGCTGGGCCTGCTCGACGAGGGGTGGCGGCCGTTGCCGGGACCCGCCGATGAGGTGCGGCTCGACGACGAGGAGAATCAGGAGTTCGCCCTGCGGCTGGCGCGCGAGGCCATCGTGCTGCTGCGGAACGATGACGACCTCCTGCCGCTGGCCGCGGGGCGGCGGGTGGCCCTGGTGGGGCCGGTCGCGGGCGACCCGATGGCGATGCTGGGCTGCTACGCCTTCCCCGCGCACGTCGGCCCGCACCCCGAGCACGGGCTCGGGGTGGACCTGCCGTCGCTGCGCGAGGCGCTCGCCAGGCTCGTCCCCGACCTGGCGTACGCGCCGGGCTGCGGCATCACCGGCGACGACACCTCCGGCCTCGCCGAGGCCGTCGAGCTGGCCGGGCGCAGCGACGTGTGCGTGCTGGCCGTCGGCGACCGGGCCGGACTGTTCGGGCGCGGCACCTCCGGCGAGGGCTGCGACGCCACCGACCTGCGCCTGCCCGGCGTGCAGCCCGAGCTGGTCAGAGCCGTGCTCGCGACCGGCACGCCCGTGGTGCTGGTGCTGCTGGCCGGACGTCCGTACGCCCTGGGCCCCGAGGTGGCGGCGGCCAAGGCCGTCGTCTGCGGGTTCTTCCCCGGCCAGCGCGGCGGCCAGGCGCTGGCCGAGGTGCTGACCGGCGCGGTGAACCCGTCAGGACGCCTGCCGGTCAGCGTGCCGCGCGACGCGGGCGGCCTGCCCGCGACCTACCTGGCCCCGCCGCTCGGCCACCGCTCCGAGGTGTCGTCCGTGGACCCGACGCCCGCGTACCCGTTCGGGCACGGCCTGAGCTACACGACGTTCGAGTGGAGCGACGCGCACGTGCCGGGCGGCGCCGCTCAGAGCGTCGTTCCCGGCGTCGCTTCCGGCGTCACGGAGTGGGCGGTGGACGGCGAGGTGGCCGCCGAGGTGACGGTCCGCAACACCGGCTCGCGCGCCGGGGCGGAGGTGGTCCAGCTCTACCTGCACGACCCGGTCGCGCAGACGACCAGGCCGGTGGTCCGCCTGATCGGGTACGCGCGTGTCCCGCTGGAGGCGGGGGAGAGCGCGCGGGTGAGCTTCACCGTCCCGGCGGACGTCACGTCGTTCACGGGGGTGTACGGGCGGCGCATCGTCGAGCCGGGGGACGTCGAGCTGCGGCTCGGCCGTTCGTGCGCGGAGGTCGTGGCGACCCTGCCGCTGCGCCTGACCGGTGGGGAACGCGAGGTCGGCCACCGGCGGCACCTGCTCGTGACGGCGCGCATCGACCGCGTTCGGGGTGAGGGCCGAGGCTGAGCACCCCCGGGAGGCCGCCACGGCGGCGGGGTTCCTAAGGCGTGGCGAGCCCCGGCAGCGCGCCGGTCGTGGCGCCGCCGCTCCGCGGCGTCGTGCTCTGGCCGCCGGTCGCCGACTTCTTCCGCGCCCGGCCGGGCGCCACCTGCCCGGGGGTGGAGCCCGATCCCGGCGTGCGGGTCACGGTGGGACGGACGGGGACGATGACCCGGCCGAGCTGCGGCACGTTCCCCGGGATGGCCTTCGACAGCTCCCGCGGCGGCGACGTACGCGCCCCGCTGGGCGGTACGGCCCCCCGCTCCCGTACGCGGGTGGGCGTCGGCCGGGGCGTCGCCGCGGAGGCGGAGCCCTCCGGAGCCGTGACGGGGGCGGGCGGTGCCGTCGGGTGCCCGTGGGCGGGGGTGGCGGCGGCGCGGCGGCTCAGGGCGGAGCCGGGCCGGGGGTCGGCCTGCTTCTGCTGCTCGGGGACGGGCAGCGGGTCGAGCGTGGGCGAGCTGCCGGGGATGCCGATCAGGATGCCCGCGAGCACCAGGTGCACGACGCCGGCCAGCACCGTGGAGATGCGCAGCGCCCTGCCCCGTCGGTCGCGCCGCTCCGTGGCGTGGTCGTACTGCTCGGTCAGCACGGCGGACACGTCCCTGCCGATGCCATGCGACTGTCCTCCGGGGGGTGAAGTGGCGGGCGAACGTGACTGATCTAGGCACGTATGGGCACCGAGGTCAAGCCCAACCGCCGAAGATCACGAACGGTGACCGCCGGGCACGCTCACCTGGCGGCACACCGTCGCGAACGGTACCAGAACCCGTCTCGGCCCACGGCGCGGACGATCAGCCGCCGTGCCCGTGATGCGCGGGGACGTCGAGCGTCGGGTTGCGGTCGAAGAACCCGACGGGCCTGAGCCGGAACCCCGCGTGGTCCACCGGCATGACCGGCCACTCCTCGGGGCGTGGGGCGTGCGTGAGCCCGAAGACGTGCCAGACCACCAGCGGCCGGCCGTCGAGGTCGCGGTCGGCGGCGGCGAAGGCGGGCAGACCGGCCCCGCCCGGGTGCTGGTTGACGAAGTCGCCCGCCGGGTAGCGCTCGGCCGGATCGTACGCGGTGACCCACAGGTGCCGGGTGGCGAACCCGGCCCGCGCCGCGATCGACGAGCCCGGGTCGGCCAGCAGCAACGGCCCGCCCTCCGGGCAGAGCGCGTACGCGACCGGGTCGCCCAGCGCGTTGCGCGAGCCCGGGTTGGTGATGTGCCAGACCCGGTCCACGGTCGCGTCGGCATCGCGCTGCGCCTGGCTCTCCCTGGTCAGCGGCGTACGCCGGTAGGTCCAGGCGTTGCCGCGCGGGTTGTCCGGCCCCTTCGGGATCCGCTGGAGGTCCACCTCCTCCACCCGGTTGTCCGGCCCGTCCACCGCCATGTCCAGCCGGGCGCAGAACAGGTGCTGGTGGTAGGGGGCGGCCAGGCCGGGCGCGACCTGGGCCGCGTACGGGGAGCCGCCCTCGGGGTGGGCCGAGGTGAACAGCACGCCGGTGGCCTTGACCTCGAACCCGATGCCGCCGTCGAGGTAGAGGTACCAGTAGAAGCCGTAGTCGTAGTTGCCGACCGTGGCGAAGAAGGACAGCACCATGCGGCGCTGGCGGCGCACCTGCGCGGAGCCCGTCCACAGGTCCGTGTGCTTCCACAGGATGCCGTGGTCCTCCTCGTGCAGGCAGATCGCGTTCGGCAGCGTGCGTGGTGCGCCGTGCGCGTCGGCGATGACCGCGTCGAGGTAGGTGATCTCGCCCACGCAGTCGCAGCCCAGCTCCAGCGCGTTGGCGTACTGGCCGACCTGGTACTCGCCGGTGTCGAAGTAGTTCTGCCACGACCGTACGGGGGAGGGGTCGGCGTAGGGGACGACCATCTCGGCGATCGAGGCGCGGTGGACGATCGGGCGGCGGCGGCCCGCGTCCCGGTCGTCGAAGGCGATCTGGTGCAGGATCAGCCCTTCGCGGGCGTCGAAGCCGATCCGCAGCGACCAGTTCTCCCAGCGCAGCAGGTTGCCCTCCAGGGTGAAGCTGGGGCCCTGCGGCTGGGTGATCTCGATGGGCCGCTGCGTGGTGCGCGGCGGGCCCGCGTAGGCGGGGTCGTCGTAGTTGCCCGACACGTCCGGCACCGGCACCGGGCCGAAGTCGAGCACCTGGTCCACCGAGCGGTTGACCACGTCCACGTACGCGACGAGCCCGTCCACCGGGTGCGCCCACGCGTGGTCCCGCTCGTGCTCCTGGACGAAGGCGAGCCCGCGCAGGATGCGGCGGCCCGCCTCGCCCGGGTACTCGTCGGCGTACACGCCAGCCGACAGCGGGGCGACCCGGACCTTGGCGACGTCCAGGCCTCGGCTCTTGAGCGCGGCTAGCCACCGCTCGTCGGTGGACAGCACCTCCTCGACCACCCCGAACTCCGCGTCGAGCACGGGCGGCTGGCCGTCGGTGGCGGGGTCGAGCGTGCGGTCGGCGTCGATCGTGCCCCGCGTGATCGAGACGACCAGGTCGCGCGGGGCCGCCCCGGCGGTGTCGAGCAGCAGGACCCGGGCCCTGCGCTCGACCGGCTCGCCGGGCGCGGGGGAGAGGGTCTCGCCGGGCGCGGGGGAGAGGGTCTCGCCGGGCGCGGGGGCCGGCAGCGCGTCCCTGGGCGGCTCCTGCAGCCCGGCGTACGCGACGCGGGTGGTGTCCTTGACCAGCCCGGCGGCGGTCAGCACGGCGTGGGCGGCTGTGATCTCGCCGGGCGTCAGCGGGTCGAGCGGGTGCGGCGTGGCGTTCATGGCGTCTCCCTCGGACGGTGCGCCTCCCGGCGGGCGCACCGCCAGCGAACACCACACACCCGCCGATTACCAGCGCCCGCCCGGCGTCGGCACGTCGGTGGCGCGAGGTCCACCGCCCGCCGGGCCGGTCGTCAGCCGAGGCGGACCGGCAGCTTACGCGGCCCGCGTACCTGGCCGGTGGACCACGTCACCGCCTCCGGGTCGGCCAGCCCGAACTCAGGGACGCGCGCCAGCCACACCTCCAGCGCCACCCGCAGCTCCATCCTGGCCAGATGCGAGCCCACACACCGGTGGATGCCGAGGCCGAAGGCCGCGTGCCGGTTCACCTCGCGGTCGATGACCACCTCACCGGCCCGCTCGAACTGCGCCGGGTCGCGATTGGCCGCCGGGAACGACAGCAGGATCCAGTCGTCGGCCCTCATGTCCACGCCGTTCCACCGCATGTCGTCCTTGACCAGGCGCGCCATGGTCACCGGCGCGTACGCGCGCAGCAGCTCCTCCATCGCCGTCGGCAGCAGCCCAGGCTCGGCCACCAGCCGCTCCCGGTCGGCCGGCGTCCTGGCCAGATGCCACAGCGAGGCTCCGATCGCGCTCCACGTCGTGTCGATGCCCGCGATGAGCAGCAGCGCCATCGTGCCCGCCACGTGCGACGGCTGCAGCTTCTGCCCGCCCAGTTCGGCGTCGAGGAGGAAGCCGGTCAGGTCGTCGCGCGGGTGGTCGATGTGGTCGCGGATCTGGATCTGCAGGTAGTCGAACAGCTCGTCCATCGCCGCGATGCGCTGCTCCGGCGGCAGGTTGACGCCTTCCAGCACGTTCTCGATGAACCGGCGGAAGCGCGGCCCGTCCTCCGGCGGGAAGCCGAGCATGTCGGCGATCACCCGGGCCGGGATGTGCTGGGCGTAGTCGCGGGCCGCGTCCACGACCGGCCGTCCCTCGAACGCGTCGATGAGCGCGTGGCAGAACTCCCGCGTGGCCGCCTCCCGCCGGGAGACGGCCGTCTTGGTGAACGCCGGCAGCAGCAGCCTGCGCGCATGGTGGTGGAAGGGCGGATCGGACGAGATCGGCGGCGACCCGCCGATCGGCGCGTGCTCGCGCGGCGGCCGGAAGTTGCCCATGATGATCGAACGCGAGGAGAATCGGTCGGTGTCGTAGGCGATCGAGGCGACGTCCTCGTAGCGGGTCGGCAGCCACCCGCCGCCGAACCGCTCAGTACGCGCGATCGGGCACCGCTCCCGCAGGTCCTCCAGGATCGGGTACGGATCGGCGGCCCACTCCGGCTCCAGGTGCGAGAAGTCGGTCGCCCAGTCGGAGACCGGGCCGGTGACGATCTCGTTGCGCGTGCCCAGGGGCGTGTCCTGCTGGGCGTCGCGGAAGTTCTCCGTGAAACGGTCGTCGACGCTCATGTCAGGCGTCCCCACCCGTGTCGATCGCGTGCTCGGGGCAGTTCGCCACCGCCAGGCGGGCGGCCCGCTCCTGGCCGGGCGCCACCAGGCCGTCGCCGAGCACCTGGCCGTAGCCCTCGTCGTCCTCGCCGAACAGCTCGGGGGCCAGGGTGTAGCAGCGGCCGTGTCCTTGGCATCGTTCCGGGTTGATCTGCAGTTTCACGGCGTGCTCTCCGTCTTTGCGGTGGGGTCGGGGGTGGTGGTGGGGGCGGCGGCGGTGGGGGCGAGGGCGGTGACGACCCTGGTGAGGAGCTTCGACCACTCCACGTCGTTCACCGGGTGCAGTTCGGGGGTGACCAGCGCGCTGCCCATCGCGAGCAGGAGGCAGAAGTGCGCCAGGGCGTCCGGCGACAGACCGGTGTCGACCTCGCGGTCGCCCTGCGCGACGCGTACGAGGTCGGCGATCCAGCCGGCCCGCTCGCCGATGTAGTCGCGCATCGGCCCGGCCACGTCCTCGTCCCGGCGGGCCGCGACCAGGGCCTCGACGATGAGGTAGCGCTCGGCCTCGCCCCGGTGCGGCAGGCGGCGGCCGATGGCCAGCAGCAGCTCCGTGGCCGACCGGTCGGGGTCGGCGGCGAACAGGCCGGCCAGCAGGCGTCTCCCGTGCGCGCGCAGCGCGGCCACGAGCAGGTCGGCCTTCGAGCCGAAGTGGGCGTACAGGGCCCCGTTGCTCACGCCCGCGGCGGCGGCGATGTCGGCCACGCGGGTGCCGTCGTAGCCGCGCTCGGCGAAGGCGTCGGCGGCGGCGCGCAGCAGGCGCTCGCGGGTCTCGGCCGCGGTCACTCCGGGGATGCGTCCCATGAACGAATTAAAAAGTCGTTCAATTGGGTCGTCAAGGGCACGACCGTGCCGGCCGCGGAAAAACCGTTCGGCCAGGGGACGGGGCGCGGCCTACCATGCGGACGCGTGAAAGAGAAACTACGGGCGATCGCCGCCGCCAACGAGGAGATCGTCGCCGCGGGCGAGTACGCCACCGGCGACGGCGTCGTCGTCCGCGTCGGCCCGGCACTGGAGGCGGCCCTCGCCGGCACCGTGAGCTACCCGCCCGACGCCACCGTCAAGCCGCCGCGCCCGCGCGCCGGGGCACGCACGTCCTTCGAGGTCACCGGGGAGGGCACCCTCCAGGCCGCCCGCCGCCTGCACCTGTCCGGCGTCCAATCGGATGGCGTCCAACCGGATGGCGTGTGGGCGGATGGCGGTCGGATCGCGGTGCTGAACTTCGCCTCGGCGCGTAACCCCGGCGGCGGTTACCTCGGCGGTGCCCGAGCGCAGGAGGAGGACCTGTGCCGCAACTCCCTCCTCCACCCCTGCCTCCTCCAGGCCCCCGACTACTACGCCGCCCACCGGGCCTCGTCCGACCTGCTCTACAGCCACCGGGTCATCTGGTCCCCCGACGTGCCCGTGCATCGGGGTGACGACGGGCGGCTGCTGGACGAGCCGTACGCGGTCTCGTTCCTGACCTCCCCGGCCCCCAACGCGGGGGCGGCGCTGCGCCGTGACCCCGGTCTGGGCGAGCGCATCCGCGAGACGCTGCGCGAGCGCGCCGGGCGGGTGCTGGCCGTCGCCGCCCGCCACGACGCGCGCCGGCTCGTGCTCGGGGCGTGGGGCTGCGGCGTGTTCCGCAACGACCCGCACGAGGTCGCCGATGCCTTCCACGGCCACCTCACCGGCTACGGCGCGTTCTCGGCGGTGTTCGACCAGGTCGTGTTCGCGGTGTGGGACCGTTCGCCGGTCTCCGCCAACCGGGAGGCGTTCGTCCGCCTCTTCGGCTGACGCCTGGTCGTGACCCCCGCGCCGTGCTGGGCCGGTTAGTGGGAGGCGCGGGCCTGGAGCAGGTCGGCCAGGAAGTGGAGCAGCGCGGCCGACGTGGTGGCCGAGGTGATCGCCTGCTCCTCGATCAGCCCCTGGACGCGCAGCATCGGCACCCACCCGGCCCGCTCCCCGTCGCCCTCTGGCTCGTCGTCAGGCGGGACGGCACCGGGATAGGTGGGGTGGTGGGCGACGAAGACGAGGTGTTCGCAGTCGGCGACGTCACCGGCGGGCCGGGTGCGGATCAGGGGCAGCAGCGGCCCCGTGTGCCAGCCCGTCCGCTCGGCCACGTGCCGGGCCGCCGCCTCCTCGGGCTCCTCGCCCGGCTCGATCTCGCCGAGCGGGATCTCCCAGCCCCACGTGTCGGTGATGGGACTGTGACGCCACAGAAGCAGCACCCTGCCGCCATGGAAGACCACCGCTCCGGCGGCCCGCGGCGTACGGATGAAGGGCCGCTCCTCGCGCCCCCCACCGGTCAGCTCGACGTCCGCGACCCGGAGATCGACCCCGTTCGCCGCGTAGAGCAGCCTCTCCGACCGCCGCATGCGATGCTCCTCACCCGTTCGCTGGGAAGTATTCCTCCGGTTACCGCAGGGCCTGCTCTCCCGAGAATACGCACATGGTCGGCCTATGAGCGGCGGGGCCGGGAATCGTCAGTGAAGGAGATTAGCCTGGGCGGTGTCGTCCCTGAGTGGGGCGACCGGGCTCCGGCTCGGCTCCGAGTGTCCCAGCGTTCGACCGGAGGGGGAGCGATCGTGGGGTCTTTCGCGGGCGGAGGGCTGCCGCCGGATGACGCCGTCGTCACAGCCCTGCGCGCCGGCGATGAGGCGATGTTCGCGGCGCTGCTCGACACCTGGTCCAGGGGCATGTTGCGGGTGGCCAGGTCTTACGTGTCCACCGACCACTCGGCCGAGGAGGTCGTCCAGGACACCTGGCTGGCCGTGATCGACGGGATCGACGCCTTCGAGCAGCGTTCGTCGGTCAAGACGTGGGTCTACCGCATCCTGGTCAACACCGCGAAGAAGCGCGGCGTGCGGGAGAGCCGCACGCTCCCGTGGAGCGCCTTCGACCGGGAGGGCGGCTCGTCCGTCGACCTCGGCTCGGTGCCGGGTGGCTGGCGCGATCCGGCCGCGGTGTGGCCGACGCCCGAGGGCGAGGCCCTCGCGGCGGAGGTGCGCGGGCTGATCGCCGAGGCCCTGGCCCGGCTGCCGCCCCGGCAGCGGGTCGTCATCACCCTGCGTGACGTGGAGGGCTGTTCCTCCGACGAGGTCTGCGAGATCCTCGAGATCTCCGCGGCCAACCAGCGGGTGCTGCTGCACCGCGCCCGCACGGCCGTACGCGGCTGGCTGGCCGACTACTACGAGTGCGTTAAACAGCCGGAATAGTCCGAGGGTCCCATCGGGTCCGTTCAGCGGCGACAATAAGTGAAACGGTTCATCTCAGAGACAAGGGCGGTCCACGTCGTGAAGCGGTTCACGTGCGGCGAGCTGGCGGAACTTCTCACCGCCTACCTTGAAGACGCCCTCGACCAGCCGTCGCGCGATGGCGTACGGGAGCATCTGGCCGGCTGCGAGGGGTGTGAGCGTTATCTCGGCCAGTTCCGTGCCACCATCAGGGCACTGGGCGACCAGCCGCCCGAGAAGCTGTCCGCCGGGGTGCGCGACCGGCTCATGTCCGCCTTCCGCCAGCACCGCCATCCGTAGCACCCACCCCCACCCGTAGCACCCCCACCCGTAGCACCCCCACCCGTAGCACCCCCACCCCGTTGCACCCCCACCCCGTTGCACCCCCACCCGTAGCGCTGCCACTTGTTGCGCAGCCGCTCCTGGCACCGCCACTCGTTGCGCCGCCATCCGTAGCGCCTCCGCTATTTCGCGGCGCCGCCCACCGCGCCCGAGCCGAAGCTGTGTCGCAG
Organism: Nonomuraea antimicrobica; assembly: GCF_039536965.1. Classification (NCBI taxonomy): domain Bacteria; kingdom Bacillati; phylum Actinomycetota; class Actinomycetes; order Streptosporangiales; family Streptosporangiaceae; genus Nonomuraea; species Nonomuraea antimicrobica. The sequence continues at coordinate 55,685 of NZ_BAAAZP010000141.1, forward strand.
TGCCGCCAGGACCGAGGGCGGGAGGGAGCCGTCGCGCAGGCAGCCCAGGGCCGCGATCGTCGCCCTGACCTGCGCCAGCCACGCCGCGCACGCCGGGCACCCGCCCAGATGGTCCGCGACGACGCGGTGCCGGGCGGCCGGGAGCGCCTCCTCCAGATAGTCCGTGAGCAGCGCGAGCACGTCGGCGCAGCTCACCGGTCCCAGCTCCATGTGAGCTAGTGCCCGCCCCGCCTCATCCGTTACACACAAATTCGTCTGTAACGTTCGCGGCTTTCGTGGGTCTATAGCCCCGTACGAGCGCATTTGTGCGGGCTGGGCGAGGAGGAGAGGATGATCGGGGTCACGGCCGAGAGCACACCGCCGTTGCGCGACGCTTCGGAGGTGGCGGACTTCGCGGGCCGCTGCTTCCGTCCCGCCGCCTCCGCCGACCGGGTGGGTGTCGAGCTGGAGTTCCTGGTCTTCGACCGTACGGACGCCGCCAGGCACGTCCCGCTGGCCAGGGCCGAGCGCGCGCTGCCGGCCGAGCTGCCGGGCGGGAGCCGGGTGACGTTCGAGCCGGGCGGCCAGCTCGAACTGTCGGGGCCGGCGAGCCCGCTGCCCGGCGCGGTGACCCGCCTGGCCGCCGACGTGGC
>NZ_BAAAZP010000142.1:0-1056 GCF_039536965.1 Nonomuraea antimicrobica
CTGACCATCGCGCAACACCCCCACCACAGCGACCCCCCAGCCCACCGCCCATCACCGCGACCAGAGCCCACCGCACCCGTTGCCGCCACCACCAGGGGACTTTCGGTTCGCCTCGCCCCATCGAAGCGCCTCAACACTCAGGCGGTCGCGTCCCACCACTCAATCCCACAGCACCCGCTCACAGCCCATGCCACCAAGAACACCTTGAACGCATTGGGGCAGCCATCCAGCAACATGGTACCGATCGGTTCGATTACTGCTACCATCCTAGATCGCACCGACCAGTTCGATCTGACCTTCAGAGGCAAACGACTCTGCCCATCAACCACCACCCCAAGACAGACAGCAGACAGACGTCCAGCCGAAAGGACAAAAAACAATGTCCACGTTCGTCCTGATCCCCGGCATGTGCCACGGCGGCTGGTGCTTCGACGACCTCACCCCCCACCTGAACATCCATGGACACCGCACCCGCCCACTGACACTGACCGGCATCAGCGAACGCAGCCACCTCCTCCACGGCGGAGTGAACCTCGACACCCACATCCAGGACGTGACAGCCGTTCTGGTGAACGAGAACATCGAAGACGCCGTCCTGGTCGGCCACAGCTACGGAGGCATGGTGATCAAGGGCGTAGCCGACCGCATGCCCGACCGAGTGAACGCCCTCGTTTACCTGGACGCGGTCGTACCCGCAGACGGCGACTCCTGCTGGAGCCTGGTCTCCGACCGCGAACGACAGTGGTACATGGACGTGGTCGACACCGGCTACGCCGTACGCCCGCTGCCCTTCTTCGACCCCCGCGCCACTGCCCACCCCCTGGCCTCACTGCTCCAGCCACTCCGACTGACCAACGACCACCCCCACAACCACCGCCAGGTCTACGTGTACGCGGCCGCCTGGGACGGCGAGTCCCCCTTCACCCCCATCTACCAACGCCTGAGCAACGACCCGGAGTGGACGACGTACGCGCTGGACAGCGGCCACAACCTGATGCGCGACGCACCAGAGGACCTCCTCGAAATCCTCCTCAAGGCCACCGCCCCAAGCTGACC
>NZ_BAAAZP010000143.1:0-30785 GCF_039536965.1 Nonomuraea antimicrobica
GAGCGCGCCCGCGTCCCAGGCCAGCGCGCCCCGCGCCAGGTCGAGCCCGGCGTGCGCGGACGGCGCGGTCCTGCCCTCGATGCCCGCCGCGAACTCGGCCACCAGCCCCGCCGCCTCCTCCGGCCGCCCGGCCTTCAGCAGCGCCGCGACGGCGGCCGGCACGAGCTGGTCGCCCCACACCCACACGCCCTTGTGCCGCAGCCGGGTCACCGCCAGGTCGGCCGCGGCCAGCGCCGCCTCCAGCGCGCCTCTGGTCAGGTGCAGCTCGACCAGCCCGCTGGAGCCGGCCAGGGCGACCGGCAGGAAGCCGGAGTCCAGGTCGCGGACGCCGGCCGCCTCCAGGTGCTCGCCGGCCTCGTCCCACTCGCCCCTGGCCAGGCCCAGCACGCCGAGCGCGAGCCGGGCCTCCACCGCCAGCAGCGGGGCCTCGTACGTCATCTCCACGGCCGCCGCCGCCCGCTCGCGCAGGCCGTCCCAGCGGCCGGTCAGCAGGTCGAGCCGGAGCGAGGACATCTGCACGAGGAACACGGGGTAGAGCGCGCCGGTCTCCTCGGCGATCCGCCTGGCCCGGTCGGCGAAGCGTTCGGCCGCGCGGTAGTGGCCGAGGGCGAGGGCGGCGTCGTACACGTTGGAGTAGCCGCGCGCCACCTGCCTGCGCACCGCCGCGGACGGGTCGTTGGCCGGCAGCGTCTCGGCCAGCTCGAACGCCTCCTGCGAGCCGACCAGCATGGCGATGCTGACCTTGTTGGCCAGCACGGCGGCGGTCAGCTCGGGGTCGCGGCCCTCGGCCACCAGCTTCTCCGCCCGCGCCATCCACTCCTCGTGCATGGCCAGCGGCTCGCCGCCCCACGACGGCATCGCCAGCAGCGCCAGCCCGCGGGCGGCCAGGCACGGGTTGTCGGCCAGGTCGGGCAGCGCGGCCAGGATCTCCCTGCGGCCCGCGGTGATCGCCCCCGCCTGGTTGGACAGCAGCACGCCCAGGTTGAGCCGGGCCTCGCCGCGGGCCCGCCGGGACAGCAGGTCGTCGGAGAGCAGGTGGCGCAGGATGCGTACGACGCGGCGGTGCGACAGGCCGATCGCGGCGATCCGGCTGAGCCGCAGCGCCAGCGGGCCCCTGGCCTCCTGCGACAGCTTCGGGTCGGCGAGCAGCCCTTCGAGCAGTTCGACGGCGAGCGGGATGTCGCCGATGGCGGCGGCGTGGTCGGCGGCGGCGCTCCCGTGGCGCTGCCAGGCCGCGACATCGCCGGCGCGGCGGGCGTGGTGGGCGAGCTGGACGAGCGGCGGCGGGTCGAGCGCGGCCAGCGCGGACATGGCCCGCCGGTGGATGAGGCGGCGGTCGGGGCCGGGGATGGCGTCGTAGACGGCCTGGCGGGCGAGGGCGTGGCGGAAGCCGTACTGGCCGTCCTGCTGTTCCAGCAGCACCCCGGCCTGCAGCGCCTGGCTCAGCCCCGGCTCGGCGGGGTCGCCGCCGGAGACGGCGTTGATCAGCGGTTCCTCGGCCGGCAGGCCCAGGACGGCGGCGGCGTGCACGGCGCGCAACGCGGCCGATGACAGCCCGGTGAGCCGCTCGGCCATGGCCTCGCCCAGCAGCACCGGCACGGGCATGCGGTCGAGCGCGCCCGGCTCGGGCAGCCGTCCGTCGCCGTCGAGCAGCGACCGTACGACCTCCTCGATCACGAACGGCACCCCCGCGGTGCGTTCGTGCAGCTTGGCGGCGAAGGCGGGGGTCGGCGCGGCCCGGCCGAGCAGCGCCCCCGCCAGGCTGCGCACCCCCTCGACGTCGAGCGGCGTCAGCGAGATCACCTCGCTGCGCACCCCCGGCACCCGCCGGTACGCGTGCCCGAACGGCAGCCCCGGCACCGGCAGCTCCTCCCTGCGGAACGTGACCACCAGCGCCAGCCCCTCCGGCGGCTGGTCGGTCAGGAACCGCAGCAGGTCACGGGTGCCGTCGTCGGCCCAGTGCAGGTCCTCGACCACGAGCACGACCGGCCCGGCCGCGCCCAGCAGCGCGTGCACCGCGCGGAACAGGCGGTGCCGCTCGGCGCGGGGGTCGTCCAGCGGCGACGGGGAGGGGGCCGGCGGCAGGTGTCCCGCCAGCTCGGGCAGGTAGCCGCGCAGCGCCCCGGTGACGGGGCTGAGCCGGTCGCGGCCGGGCAGGGCCGTCGCGGCGTGGCGCAGCGCGTCGAACACCGGCCCGTACGGGAAGGGCTCGCGGATCTGCTGGCAGTGGCCGTGCAGCACGGTTCGCGTGCCGTCGGGGAGCAGGCCGGTCGCCGCCCTGACGAGGCTGGTCTTGCCGATGCCCGCCTCACCCTGCACCTGGATGACGGCGGGCGGGCCGCTGACGGCGGCGACGAGTAATCGCAACTGGGGCTCGCGCCCGACCAGCGAAGGAGAAGCCAGGCTTGCCATCGGGGTCTCCGTAACAGTGCAGGTTTACTCCGTCCCACCTCGCGAGTTTGCTGGCTTCTCCCTCATTCGTCCATCGTCTCTTTCCCTCCGGGGAGGGTTCTCCCGGCGCCGCCCCCGGGGCACGGTCCATGATCGACATAGGGCAGAATGATCTTGTGCGAGCCCTGACCGCAGCCGGGGCTCGCACGCCTTTCCACGTGCCGTTGCTCACGGAGCGCACGTCAGCCCTGACGGTAGGCTGGCCGCATCATGGAGACCACCATGGGGTTGCGCGAGCGCAAGAAGGCCGAGACGCGCCAGGCCGTCCACGAGGCGGCGCTACGGCTCGTGATCGAGCACGGGCTCGACGCCGTCACCGTCGAGGCGATCGCCGACGCGGCGAACATCTCGCGGCGCACGTTCTCCAACTACTTCTCCGGCAAGGAGGACGCGCTGCTCTACGGGGAGGAGCAGCGCATCAGGGCCCTGGTCGAGTGGGTGCGGAAGCAGCCGCCCGAGGTGCCGGCCTGGCAGGTGCTGCGGGGCTCGGCCGACCACCTCAACCGGGAGATGGGGGAGCCGGAGCGCGAGTCGGCGACGCGGGCTCGGCTGGCCAGGCAGCACCCGTCGCTGCTGGCCAGGCAGCTCGCCAACCACGCGGCGCTGGAGCGCGACCTCGCCGACGCGATCGACGGGCGACCGGCCCAGGTGTCGCCCAGGGTGCTCGCGGCGGCCTTCCTGGTGGCGATACGGCTGGCCGCGCAGGTGTGGACCGAGGAGCGGGAGGCCCGTACGCTGCGCGAGGTCGCGACCGAGATCCTCGACCAGATGGCCCGCTCGTTCGCCTGACGCCCGATCCTTCGGGGCTGGCGGTGGTGCTGGGTCTACCTGCGATGCTCGCCCGATCACCCGTGTGCCCGCGGCCTGCCGCGAGTTGGATGGCCGCTATGACGAACGCGGTTCCAGGTGAGATCCCGGGTCAGGTTTCCGGCGGGGTGCCGGGCCGTTGGGTGGAGGGGGCCGGGCTGGTGCTCGGGCCGGTGCTGCTCGCCGCCGGGGTGCTCCTCCGGATCGGCGAGGACGACTTCTTCCCCGGTCAGCTCGCCGCCTACGCCGCCGATCCCGGGCGGATGGCGCTGTCGTACGGTCTGTTCGCGGCCGGGGTCGTGCTGCTGTGGCCCGCCGTGACCGCGCTGGCCCGGCTCATCCGGCCCACCCGGCCAGGCTGGGCGCGGTGGGGGCTCACGCTGGTGGTGGCCGGGCTGTTCGGCCGGGTGTTCCACGCCGGGGTGAGCCACCTGGCCTTCCAGCTCGTGGACGCGCTCGGGCCGGTCGCGGCGCAGCGAGCGGTGGAGACGACGTACGGGGCGTTCCACGTGTTCAAGGCCACGAACGTGTGCATCATGGTCGGCTGGATCGTGCTGGCCGTCGGCGCGTATCGGGCCGGGGCGCTGGGTCTCGTTCGGTGCGTGGCGCTCGGGCTGGCGGCCGGGCTGCCGCTGGGGGTGCTCAAGGGCAGCAGCGACCCGGTCTCCCTGGTGGCGCCGGCGGGGCTGGCCGTCGCCCTGGTCCCGCTCGGCGTCACCGTGCTGCGGAACGGCCCCGCGCCCCGGTGGTGGGTCCTGGGGCTGGGGGTGGCGTTCGTGCCGGTCGCGTTCCTCCTGGGGCTGGTGGGCTGACCGCCTGCATCCCGCGCCGGGCGGGTCACTCGGTGAGCAGCTTGACGATGGCCGCGACCCCGATGCACACGATCACCCCGCGCAGCACCGGGGCCGGCAGCCTGCGCCCCATCCGCGCGCCCACGAACCCGCCCGCCATCGAGCCCAGCGCCACCAGCAGCACCGCGAGCCAGTCGACGTGGGCGACGAGCGCGTACAGGACGGCGGCCGTGGCGTTGACCAGCACGACGAGGACGTTCTTGGCGGCGTTGATCCGTTGCAGGTCCTCGTCGAGCAGGACGCCCATCAGGCCGATGAGCAGGATGCCCTGGCCCGCGCCGAAGTAGCCGCCGTACGCGCCGGACGCCAGCGCGCCCAGCCACAGCCACGGGCCGCCGTGCGCGTGCCGGGGCCGGTCGGCCAGCAGGCGGCTCAGCCGGGGCTGGATCATGACCATGGCGCACGACAGCGCGATGAGCACGGTGACGACCGCCGTGAACGTCCGCTCGGGCAGGCTGAGCAGCAGCACGGCACCGGCCAGCGAACCCGCCAGCGAGGCGGGGGCCAGCCGGAGCAGCCGGGCGCGCTGCCCACTCAGCTCGGCCCGGTAGCCCATGACACCGGTCAGCCCGCCGGGGACGAGGCCGATGTTGTTGGAGACGTTCGCCGTGATCGGCGGCAGGCCGACGGCGAGTAGCGTGGGGAAGGTGATGAGCGATCCGGAGCCGACGACGGTGTTGATCGCTCCGCCCGCGACCCCGGCCGCGAGCACCGCGACCATCTCCCAGGGTGTCATGCTCTGCGACTCTAGGGCATGTCTTGGCTGGTAAGACCAATCGTACCGCTATGTGAGATCAATCACGGCGCGCGACGTGGCGGGTCAGCTCCCGGCCGGTGGCCGGCCCTCGGGGCCGCCGAGGTCGTCCCAGGTCGGGTCCTCGACCGGGACGCACGGCTGCACCGGCCCGTCCATCACCAGCGCGCGAAACTGCCACAACGCCCGCGGCTTCTCCGGGCCGGAGGTCTGGTCCGCGTTTTCGGTGACCTCCATCATCACCGTCAGGCCGTCTTTGAGGTATTTGGGGGAGATTTCGACGCCCGCCCCGCGCGGCCGGGCGGCCTTGTACGAGAGGGACTCCTGGTAATTCCCCTTGGTCATGGATTCAAGGCCGTCGGCGATCCGCCCCCTCGTGCCCTCGCACTTCGTGCCCGGCCGGAGGTAGGTGACGTCGGCCGTGACACCCAGCTTCTTGAGGTCTCCCTCCAGCTTGTCGGCGTCCCTGAACTCGTTGATCTCCACCCGGATCGTGCCGTCCGCGTTCTCGCTCACCGCGTACGCGGGCTGCTCGGAGCCGGTCAGCAGCGGCAGCGCGACGGCCGCGGCCCCCGCGAGCGCGGCCACGGCCACTCCCGTGAACAGACGGCGGCGTACCCGGCGGGCGCGCTCGGCACGGGCGGCGATCTCGGTCTTGAGGTCCATCAGCAACTGCTCCTCGAAGGTCATCAGGTCGTTCCTTCCAGGACGAAGGGCAGGTTCCGGAGGGTCTTCCGCGCGCGGTGGAGCCGTACCATGGCGGTTCCCGATCGGATGCCGAGCGCCGTCGCCGCCTCGGTGACGGTGAGCTGTTCGAGCACGACCAGTTCCAGCACGGCGCGCTCCCCGTCCGGCAGGTCGGCCATGGCCTCGAACGCCAGCCTGGCGGGCCGCTCCGCGTCGATGCGCTCCTCCAGCCTGGCCACGTCGTCACCCGCCAGCGGACGCCGCCCGCTCACCCGATGCGTGAGCTGCGACTCCTTCAGCGCCCGCCGTCGCTCGGCCGACAGCGTGTTGCGTGCCACGCCGTACAGCCAGGCGATCTCGCTGCCCTTGCCCGGCCGGTAGGTGTGGGCCGAGTCGAGCACCGCGAGGAAGACGTCGGCCACCAGGTCGGCGACCGTGTGCGGGTCGTCGATCCGGCGGGCCAGGAACCGGGTGACCGCTTCGATGTGCCGCCGGTAGAAGGCTTCGAACGCCACGGGGTCCGTGGCGAGTGCCGCCCGTTTCAACCGCACCGGCCATGCTCCCTTCGTCGATCTACACCTCTTCTTGGTAAGTAGCCGCCGAAGGCTTACAAACACGTGCTGGTCGGGACGGACCAGCGCCAACGGCTCGCCCGGCAGGTCCACGATCCGCAACGGCACGCCCAGCGCACCCGCCGCGGCGTACGGGAGCACAACGATTGAAGACCGCAACTAGTGGACCGTCCCCGGCGATCAGTACGGTTGATCACAAAAATCCAGGATCATCCAGGGGATTGCATGAGCGAGACCTCGACGATGCCGCTGCACATGCGGCGGGTGGAGTTCGATCCCGCGCCGGAGCTGGCGTCCGCGCGGGACGATGAGCGGGTCAAACGGGTCGCGACGGCGTTCGGAGACGACGCCTGGCTCGTGACGCGCTACGCCGACGTGCGGGAGGTGCTCGGCGACGCCGAGCGATTCAAGGTCGCCCCGCAGACCATCGCACGGCTGCCAGGAGCGCCGCCGATGACGGAGGAGCAGCTTGCCAAAGTACGCGCGGGCAACCTGCTCGGCGTCGACCCGCCCGAGCACACGCGGCTGCGCAGGATGCTGACCCCCGAGTTCACCATTCGCAGGATGCGGCGGCTGGAACCGCGGATCGAGCGCATCGTGGCCGACCACCTCGACGCCATGGAGGCCGCCGGGGCGCCCGCCGATCTGGTGCCGTCGTTCGCGCTGCCGATCCCGTCGCTGGTGATCTGCGAGCTGCTGGGGGTGCCGTACGAGGACCGGGAGGGGTTCCAGCGGCGTACGAACCGGATGCTCGACATGACCGTGCCGGGCGAGGAGCGGATGAGGCTCCAGTTCGAGCAGCGGGCGTACATGGAGGGGCTGGTCGCCCGCATCCAGGCGAACCCGGGCGAGGAGCTGCTCGGCATGCTCGTACGCGAGCACGGCGACGACCTGTCCACCGACGAGCTGGTGGGGATCGGCGGGCTGCTGCTGTTCGCCGGGCACGAGACCACCTCCAACATGCTCGCCCTGGGCACGCTGGCGCTGCTGCGCAACCCCGAGCAGCTCGACCTGCTCAGGCGGGAGCCGGAGCGCATCGAGGCGGCGGTGGAGGAGCTGCTGCGCTTCCTCAGCATCGTCAACTCGGGCACCACGAAGGTCGCCACCGTGGACACCGAGGTCGGCGGCCAGCAGATCAAGGCGGGGGAGCTGGTGCTCTGCGCCCTGCCCGCCGCCAACCGCGACCCGTCGCTCATGCCGGACGCCGACACGTTCGACCTCACCCGGGGCGCGCCGGGCCACCTCGCGTTCGGGCACGGCGTGCACCACTGCCTCGGTGCGCCGCTGGCCCGCATGGAGCTGCGCATCGCCTTCCCCGCGCTGCTGGCCCGCTTCCCCGGCCTGCGGCTCACCGACACCGCCGCGCGGTTCCGCACGTCCAGCATCGTGTACGGGCTGTCCTCCCTGGAGGTCGCCTGGTAGGGCCCGCCACCGGGAGCCCGGCGTCGTGACCCCGGTGGGGCTCGGCGCCGGGTTCCCGGTCGCGTCCGGCGCCTGGCTCTGGGCCGCGTCCGGCAGTGGGAAATTGTCGGAGCGCCCGGATAACGTGCAAGGGTCATGCCTATCGACGTCGCGGCCCACGAGCTGATCGGCAGGGAGCACCCCGCCGCGCTGCTGCGTGCCGAGATCGGCCGGGTCGTCGGCAGCCACGGCGGGCTGGTGCTGGTCACCGGCGAGGCGGGCATCGGCAAGACCACGCTCGTCACCAGCGCCGCACGTGAGGCCAGGAGCCGCGGCGCGCTGGTGGTGGGCGGCGCGTGCTGGGATTCCGGCAGCGCCCCGGGCTACTGGCCGTGGGTCCAGGTCATCAGGGCGCTGCGGCGCGCGGCCGAGCCCGCGGAGTGGGCCGCCGCCGAGGAGGCCGCGGGCGGTAGCCTGACCGCCCTGCTCGGCGAGGCCCCGGGCGCGAGCCGCCGCGTCGAGGGCGAGCCGCCCGCCCAGGGCCAGGCACTCGACGGTTTCCAGGTCTTCGACGCCGTCACCTCCGCCCTGGTCGCGCTGGCCCAGCGCCGCCCGGTGGTGATCGTGATCGACGACCTCCACGTGGCCGACCCGGCCTCGCTGCGGCTGCTGGAGTTCGCGGCGCAGCAGACCTGGTTCGAACGGCTGTTGCTGATCGGCACCTACCGCGACGCCGAGGTCGAGCCGGTCGACCACCCGCTGCGCGACCTGCTGTCGCCGCTCGTGGCCAAGGCCACCACGATCACGCTCACCGGGCTCGACCAAGCGGGCGTCGGCGCGCTGATGGCCCGCACCGCCGGTCACGAGCCGCCGCCCGACCTGGTGGCCGAGGTCCACCTGCGCACGGGCGGCAACCCGTTCTTCGTCGAGCAGACCGCCAGGCTGTGGCGCAGCGGCGGTTCGGCCAGCGCCATCGCGCCCGGCGTGCGCGACGCGTTGCTGCGCCGCCTGTCGCTGCTGCCGCGGCTGGTGTCCGAGCTGTTGCCGGCCGCGGCGGTGCTGGGCAGGGAGTTCCACCGCCAGGTGCTCGCCGCTGCCATCGCGGCCCCGGTCGCGCACGTCGATCGGCTGCTGGAGCTGGCGGTGGTGGCCAAGCTCGTGGTGACCAAGGGCGGCGGGGTGTTCGCGTTCGCCCACGACCTGGTGCGCGAGACCCTCTACGACTCCCTCGACGACCCGCGCGCCAGGCACGCCGCAGTGGTCGCCGCCCTGGAGGGCTCGCCCGGCCTCGCGGGCAAGCTGCCGCCCAGCGACCTGGCCAGGCACGCCTACCTCGCGGGTGACCGGTTGAGCCCCGACCGCGCGATCGACCTCCTGCTCGACGCCGCCCGCGAGGCCAAGGGCCGGCTGGCGGGGGAGGAGCAGATCGTACACCTGCGCAGGGCTTACGAGCTGAGCGCCGCCGTGGCCCCGCGCAGGCGCGGCATGGTCGCGCTCGAGCTGGGCAGAGAGCTGCACCACCTCGACGAGCGCGACGAGGCCGACCGCGTCTTCGCCGAGGCCGCCGCCATCGCCCGCGACGTCGACGACCCCGAGCTGCCCGCCAGGGTCGCGCTCGTCTTCCACAGCCACTACGGCAGAGACAAGGCCCTGTCCCAGCTCAGAGACGCCCACCGCAGGCTGGTCGGCGGCGCGGCGCCCGACGAGCGGCTCGCGGTCGAGCTGGTCGTCCACCTGGTCAACCTGGCCAGGGGGCGGGGCGATGACGACGGGCTGGCGTTCGGGCTGTGGGCCCACCACGACATCATCTGGGGGCCGGGCACGGCCGACGAGCGGGTGGCGCTGACGGGCGAGCTGATCCACGTGGCGCGGCGCACCGCCGACGCCGATCTCGAACACTTCGCCACCGCCCTGCGCTGGGTGGCCATGATCGAACGTGGCGACCCCCGCTACCTCGACGAGTTCCACACCTACGCCGCCAGGGCGCGCGGCGGCGGCCGGCCCCACCTCGCGATGACCGCCGACGTCGACGCGAGCATCATCGCGGGCCTCACCGGCCGGTTCGACGAGGCCGAGTCCCTGATCCGCACCGTCCGGCCCGATCATCACCACGACCACTTCCTGTACATGATCGCGCATCACCGCTGGGCGATGATGGCGCTGCGGGGCCGCGTCGAGGAGCAGGAGCGGCTGCTGCGCGAGCTGAGGGGCACGGGCCACCCGTGCGTGCCGCTGCTGGAGTCTCTGACCGCCCTGCACGCCGGCGACCTCGACACGGCGCTGCGCCGTTTCGACGACCAGGAGCCCGACGACCGCATGATCCAGCCGATCTGGGTGCGCCTGCAGGCGGAGCTGGCCGCCGCCACCCAGGACCCCGAGCTGTGCGCCAGGGCCCGGTCCCTGCTGGCGCCGCATCGGGGGCAGTGGGCGGTGGCGCTGTTCGGCTGGGAGATCGGCGGGCCGTACGATCTCTGGCTGGGCCTGGTCGACGCGGCCGAGGAGCGCTGGGCGGAGGCGGTGGAAGAGCTCACCGCCGCCTACCGGGCGGCCGACGCGATGGGTGCCCGGCCGTGGTCCGTCCTGGCCCGTGCCCACCTGGCCGAGACCCTGCTCTCCAGCGGCGCCGCCACGGCGGCCCAGGGCCTGCTCGAAGGGGTGCGCCGGGAGGCGGAGGAGCTGGGGATGGAGTGGGCACGTCCGCAGCCGGGGTCGCTGTGGCGAGACGTACACCCCGGCGACGCCTCTCTCACCGGCCCGGTGGCGCGGGGCACCCTGGCACTGCTGGGCAACGACTGGCCGAACACCGCCTCCGCGTCCCCGGCCGTCGGCGAAGGGCCCGCACCGGCCGAGGGGAACGCGGCGCCCCCTTTGCCGGGCGGCCCGGCGGCCCCGGCCCTGGGCGCGGGCGGACCGATGGCCTGGGCCCCGCTCGATGGAGGCCCGGCGTCCCTGGCCCTGACCGATGGGGGACCGACATCCCCGGCCCCGACCGATGAGGGGTCGGCGTCCTCGGCTCTGACGGATGAAGGGCCGGAGTCCTCGGCCTCGGTCGGCGGCGGGTCCGCGTCCCCGGGCTCGGGCGAGTTCCGGCGGGAGGGCGCCGTCTGGTCGCTGGCGTTCGCGGGCAGGGTGGCCCACGTGCCCGACGCCAAGGGCCTGCGCGACCTGCACACCCTGCTGAGCCGCCCAGGCGACGACGTGCCCGCCGTCGTGCTGCTCGACCCCGCGGGCGGTGAGGTCGTGCTCGCGGCCCGCCGGATGGGCGGCGACGACGTGCTCGACGAGGAGGCCAAGACCCGCTACCGCCGCCACCTTGCCCGGCTCGACGAGGAGATCGACCGGGCCGCCGAGCTGGGCGACGACCGGCGGGCGGCAGAGCTGGACGAGGAGCGGGCCGCCCTGCTGGCAGAGCTGCGGGCGGCGGCGGGGCTCGGCGGTCGCACCCGGCGGCTGGGCGACGAGACCGAACGCGCCAGGAAGACCGTCACGGCCCGCATCCGCGACACGCTGCGCAAGCTCGACCACGCCCACCCCGAGCTGGCCACCCACCTGCGCGCCGCCATCTCGACCGGCACCACCTGCCGCTACCAGCCCCAGCACCAGGTCTCCTGGCGACTGTAGGGCGTCACCGCTCACGCGGACGGCGGCTCGACGGTGGACCGCTCGGGCGCGGGTAATCCACTGGCCGGGACGGCCTGCTTCCGCTGCGGACAGCGGTTCGCCGACCCGGGTAGGTATGGGTTTCTCTCCTTGCCCATCCCTCACGGTAGCCGTACGGTCACGGCGAGATGTTGTCACAGGTTGAGGGGAGCCGAGCGTGGGTGGGAAGCACAGCGGCGAGCAGAAGAAGGACAAGCCGTTCGAGCCGCCGCCGCCGTCGAAGGACCGTCAAGGCGGCGGCCGGCACGGCGGCGGCAACGGCAATGCGGGCACCGGCAACCAGGGCGGCGAGGGCAGCGGGAAGTGACGAGCCCCGACGACCGGACAGAGGCGCTGATCCATGAGATCAGCGCCCTCTCTCCCGCCGGCGGCCGGGTGTACGACGCCTTCCGCGCCGTGCACCGTCACCTGTTCATCCCGCCGGTCGGGCTCGCCGACGCCGGCGACGACAGCAAACGGATCATCGACCGGGCCTCCGACCCCCAGGACTGGATGGCGGCCGTCTACACCGACACCGTCATCGTCACCCAGTTGGACGACGGCGCCACCCCTCTCCGGGAAGCGGCCGGGGAGTACACGTCGTCGGCTTCCGCGCCCAGCACCGTCGCCGACCTGCTGGAGTGGCTGACCATCGAGCCCGGCCACCGCGTACTGGAAATCGGGACCGGAACCGGCTGGACCGCCGCCCTGCTGTCTCACCTGGTCGGCGCGGGTGGGGCGGTGACGTCGATCGAGGTGGACCCCTCGGTCGCCGAGCAGGCGGCCAAGAGCCTCGCCGCGGCCGGCGTCCACCCGCACCTGGTGGTGGGTGACGGCGCGGAAGGTTACCCCGAGCATGCTCCCTTCGACCGGGTGCACGTCACCTGCGGCATCCGTACGGTGCCGTACGGGTGGGTCGAGCAGGCCCGGCCGGGCGGCGTGATCGTGGCTCCGTACCGGCCCGGGTTCGGCGTCGACCACGCCCTGCGGCTCGTCGTCAGGTCTGGCGGTGTCGCGCACGGCCGCTTCCCCGGCTTCGCCTCCTACATGCTGATGCGCGCCCAGCGGAAACCGCGAACCAGGGCGGCGCGGCGGCCGGAGGACAAGCACTGGTCGAGTACGGACATCGACCCGCGGACGGTCGCGTACGCCCCTCCCGGCGCGGGCCTGGCGATCTCGGCGTTGACCGGGATCGCCTCCGTCCACGCCGACGACCGGGACGAAGACGGGGAGCTGTTCCGGCTGTGGCTGTCCGACCCGGCTGACCCGTACTCGTGGGGGACGGTGGAGTGGCGGCCCGGCGAAACCGAGTTCGAGGTGTACCAGGTGGGCAGCCGGCCTCTGTGGGACGAGGTCGTGGACGCCTACTTCCGGTGGGTGGGGTGGGGCGAGCCCGGCCCCGACCGGTTCGGCATGACGGTCGGCCCGGACGGGCAACGAGTCTGGCTCGACGACCCCGGCCGCGTGCTCTGACCCCGCGCGCGTACGACCGCGCGCGGGATTCCACCACCTCGAGGACCCTTGATCCCGGCCGCGTTTTCCCAGCTAGAACTCACTTGCGGTTGTAGAGGCGCATCGTCAGGGAGCCGAAGATCGCGATGAAGGCGGCGGAGGCCACCAGGACCCAGATGATCTCGCCGGTGTCGGTCGTGCCCCCCATCAACGACCGGACCGCGCTGACCAGGTGGCTGATCGGGTTCGCGTTGACGAACACCTGGAGCCAGCCCGGCATCGTGGACGGGTCCACGTACACGTTGCTCAGGAAGGTCAGCGGGAACAGCACCAGCATGCTGACCCCCATGACCGCCTTCTCGCTGCGCATCAGCAGGCCGAACATCGTCCACACCCACGAGAACGCGAACGAGAACACCAGCAGCAGCAGGATCCCGACGAGCACCCCGGCGAGCCCGCCCTGCGGGCGGAAGCCCATCACCAGGCCGACCAGGAGGATGACGGTCGAGGCGATGGTGTAGCGCAGCAGGTCGCCCAGCAGGTAGCCGACCATCGTGGACGGACGCCAGATCGGCAGGGTGCGGAAACGGTCGAAGACGCCCTTGTCGATGTCCTTGTTCACCTCCAGACCGGTGTACATAGTGATCATCACGACGCTCGTCACCATGATGCCGGGCAGCAGGAACTGCAGGTATTCGGTCGGCGAGCCGGCCAGCGCGCCCCCGAACAGGTACGTGAACAGCAGCGTCATCATGAGGGGGAACGCCGTCACGTCGAAGAGCTGCTCGGGCACGTGCTTGATCTTCAACATCGCCCGCCAGCCGAACGTCATCGACGCCGACCAGGCGCTCGGCCGCGCCGGTTTGGCCGCCGGGGCGAGGACGGTGGCCAGGGCCTCGGACGCGGGCACGTAGGCGGTGCCGCTCTCGGTGGTCGTGCTCATGCTGCTGCCTCCTCAGTGGCGGGGCGGTCGGTGAGGGAGAGGAAGACCTCGTCGAGGCTGGGCTGTCCGAGGGAGAAGTCGTCGACGACGATGCCCGCCTCGGCCAGGTGGGCGAGGGCCCGTGCGGCCTGTGCCGCCTCGTCGCCCGTGCCGGTGATGCGGGCGGTGAGCGCCACCGGGTCGGCCTCCAGGTAGACGGGCGTGTCGAGGGATTCGGCGAGTACGCGTTCTGCGTCGGGACGGGTGGCCGCGTCGCGCAGGCGTACGTGGATGGAGCCCGAGCCGACGGACGACTTCAGCTCGCCGGGAGTGCCCTCGGCGATGACCCGGCCGTGGTCGATGACCGCGATGCGCTGTGCCAGCCGGTCGGCCTCCTCCAGGTATTGGGTGGTCAGCAGCACCGTGGTGCCGTGGGCCACGACGATGCGGACGATGTCCCAGACCTGGTTGCGGCTGCGCGGGTCGAGACCGGTGGTGGGCTCGTCGAGGAAGAGCAGGTCGGGCGTGTTGAGGATGCTGGCGGCGATGTCGAGGCGGCGCCGCATGCCGCCCGAGTACGTCTTGGCCTGCCGCCCGGCCGCCTCCGACAGCCCGAACGCGTCCAACAGTTGGTCGGCCCGCTCGCGCGCCGCCGGTTTGCGGTGGCCGAGGAGGCGGGCGAGCAGGACGAGGTTCTCGGCGCCGGTCATCTCCTCGTCGACGGAGGCGTACTGGCCGGTCAGGCTGACCCGTGACCGTACGGCGTCGGCCTCGCGCACCACGTCGTGCCCGAACACGGTCGCCTCACCGCCGTCGGGCCGCGTCAGCGTGGCCAGCATGCGTACGGCGGTCGTCTTGCCCGCGCCGTTGGGGCCGAGCACGCCGTAGACGGCGCCGGCGGGCACGGAGAGGTCGAGGCCGTCCACGGCGCGCGTGTCGCCGAAGACCTTGACCAGGCCGGAGGTGTGGATTGCCAGGTCTGGCATGGACGAGTCCTTTCAGGAGACGTAAGGCTGGGTGCGGCGGCCCTCGCGCAGGGCGCGGCCCCACCAGGTGAGCTGGTCGAGCATGGCCGCGACGGCACGCAGGCGGTCGTCGGTGTCACCGGGCCGGCCGTACGCGTCTATGCCGGGGCCCAGCAGGTCGAGTCCTACCCAGTCACGCACGGTGACGGCGTGCAGGGCGCAGAAGACCGTACGGAGGTGCTCGACCGCGTAGTGGCCGGACGAGCCGGAGCCGTAGGCCACGATCCCGACCGGTTTGGCGTGCCATTCGTCGTAGGCGAAGTCGATCGCCTGCTTGAGCGAGGCGGGGAAACTGCGGTTGTACTCCGGCGTGACCACGACGAACGAGTCCGCGGCGCCGACGGCCGTGGCGAAGTCGCGCATGGCCGGTGCGGCCTCCTGCGGGTAGCAGGCCGGGAACGCGTAGTCGGCCAGGTCGAGCACCTCGACGGCGAGTTCGTCGCGGCGCCGGGCGCGCTCGGCGAACCAGCCGCCGACCGTGTCGCACATGCGGCCCACCCGGGTGCTGCCGATGATCACCGTGACGCTGAGCCGGTCGTCGCCCGCCATGGTGTCACCCCCTTTCACCCAGGAGGCGCTAGATGCGCCGCTAGATCGGATCTAGCGGCGGGGCCTGCCGGTCGGGCGGGTGCCCGAAGCCGGCCAGCGCGCGGCGGCAGGCGCGGGCGGCCTCCGCCAGGGTCTCCTCGTCGGGCCTGCCCTCGGACAGCGAGACCGCCGCCGTCGCGCTCACCGCCCCGATCGCGGCCCCCACCATCGCGTACGCCGTCATCCGGTCGATCCCGCAGGCCGCGGAGAGCGCGGCGGCCAGCCGCTCCAGCCGGGCGTTCGACCGGTCGACGGACGCCCGCGGCGACTCGATCGGCAGGTTGACCGCCGCACCGACCAGCCCCGCCGTGAGCCCCAGCTCCCAGCTCTCGGCAAGCATCACCTCGAAGGCCCTGGCCAGCAGCTCGGCGGGCGTCTCGCCCGGCTCGGGGGAGCCGAGCACCGCCACGCCCGCGTCCAGGCGCTCGGCGCTGTTGGTGTGCAGCACGTCGGCCTTGTGCCGGAAGTAGGTGAAGAACGTGCGGGTGGACACCCCGGCCGCCGCCGCGATCTGGTCGACCGTCGTGGCCTCGTACCCCTGCTCGTCGAACAGCCGGCCGGCGATGTCGATGAGCGCCTGTCGCGTCCGCTGCTTCTTCCGCTCCCGCAATGACATGACGACATGATATTGCATCTGATGCATATTTACAGGACTGCAATTTTAGGCGTACCGTGCCAGGCATGCATCCTGTGATCTCGGTGTCCGGTCTCGTCAAGTCGTACGGGCGGGTGCGGGCGCTGGACGGGCTCGACCTGCGGGTGGCCGACGGGGAGATCCACGGCTTCCTCGGCCCCAACGGCGCGGGGAAGACGACCACGTTGCGCGTGCTCCTGGGGCTGCTGCGGGCCGACGCCGGCGAGGTACGGCTGCTGGGCGGGCATCCCTGGCACGACGCCGTACGCCTGCACCGGCGGCTGGCGTACGTCCCCGGCGACGTCACCCTCTGGGACGACCTGACCGGCGGCGAGACCATCGACCTGCTCGGACGGCTGCACGGCCGGCCGGACGAACGCCGCCGCGCCGACCTGATCGACAGGTTCGCGCTGGACCCGGGCAAGAAGGCGCGTGCCTACTCCAAGGGCAACCGGCAGAAGGTCGTCCTGATCGCGGCGCTGGCGACACGGTCGGAGCTGCTCCTGCTGGACGAGCCCACCTCCGGCCTCGACCCGCTCATGGAGGCCGAGTTCCGCCGCTGCCTGGCGGAGCGCCGCGACGAGGGCACCACGATCCTGCTGTCCAGCCACATCCTGGCCGAGGTGGAGGCCCTGTGCGACCGGGTGAGCATCGTCAGGCGGGGGCGCGTCGTCGAGTCGGGCACCCTGGCCGAGCTGCGCCACCTCACCTGGACCTCGATCACCGCCCGGCTGGAACGCCCACTCGAACGTCCTCCGGAGTGGCTCGACGGCGTGCACGACCTGGAGATCTCGCACGGCACCGAGCGCGGCACCGAGCGGGGCGCCGGGCGGGGCACCGAGGTGAGGTTCCGGGTGGACGGTGGGAAGGCGGGCGAGGCGCTGACCCGGCTGGCGGCGTACGGGCTGCGTGACCTGACGGCCCAGCCCGCGACGTTGGAGGAGCTGTTCCTGCGCCACTACCGCCAGGCCGAGGACGGCGGCCCGGCCGAGCCCGAGGCGGTGACGCGGTGACCACCGGTCGTCCTGCCAACGGCGGGAGTGCCGGAGCGGGCTCGTTCGCCGGGACGGGGGTGCTCGTCCGCTTCGTCGCGCGCCGCGACCGCCTCCTGATCGCCGCCTGGATCGCGGTGGCCGTGGCCGTGCCGCTGTTCAACGCCTACTCCCTGGCCGCTTTGCTGCCCACCGAGGCCACCAGGACGGCGTTCGCCGAGATGAGCGCCGCCAACCCGGTCACCACGGCGTTGCTCGGCCCCGTCCACGACACCTCCATCGAGGGCCTGGTCGCCTGGCGGTCAAGTGTGCAGAGCCTGTTCATCACGGGTCTGGCCGGGCTGCTGTTCGCGATCAGACACACCCGCGCCGAGGAGGACGCGGGCCGCGGCGAACTCGTGGCCGCCCGCGCCGTCGGCAGGCGCGCCACCGTCGGCGCCGTCCTGGTCGTGGCCGCCGCCGTCAACCTGGCCGTGGCCGCGCTGCTGGCCGTCGCGCTGCCGCTCGGGTTCGGGTTCCCGTTCGGGGGGAGCCTGCTGTTCGGGCTGACGGCGGCGGTGGGCGGTACGGGGTTCGCCGCCTGCGGGCTCCTCGCCGCGCAGCTCTGCCAGAGCGCGGCGCTCGCGCGCGGCGCCGCCGTGGGCGTCCTGGCGGTGGGGCTCGTGCCCGGGGTCGTGGTGCCCGGTGAGTGGATCGGGCTCCTCCCCGCCGGGTGGTCGCGCCTGGCCCGCGCGTACGGGGCCGAGCGCTGGTGGGCGCCGCTGGTCCCGCTCGCGTTCACGGTCGTGCTCGCCCTGGTCGTGTACGCGCTCGCGGCCCGCCGCGACCTCGGCGCCGGGCTGCTGCCCGACCGGGCGGGCGGCACCGGCCCGGTCAGAGGCAGGCTCGCCGGTACGTCCGCCCTGGTCTGGCGGCTGTACGGGGGGCAGACGGTCGCCTGGACGGTCGCCCTGGGCACGGTCGCCGTCGGCGTCGGCTGGGTGTCGGCCTCGTTCGAGCTGCCCACGGTCACCGGGCAGACGCTGCTGGAGATCTTCACGTACGTCCTGTGCATGGCCGTGGGCTGCCTGACCGCGGCGGGGGCGCTGCGGCCGTACGCAGAGGAGCGCCGGGGCCGGGTGTCGCCGCTGCTGGCCACGCCCACCGGCAGGTCACGCTGGCTGATCGGGCACGTCGCGCTCGCTCTGGCCGGGCCGGTCGCCATGCTGCTGGCCGTCGGTCTGGGCACGGGAGCGGGTGACGCGCTCGCCACCGGCGGCCTCGGCGCGGTGCTCGCCCGAACGGGCACGGTCCTGCTGTTCGCGCCCGCCGCCTGGGTGGTGGCGGGTCTCACGATAGCGGCGTACGGGCTGCGTCCCCGGGCCGCCGTCCCCGTCGCCTGGGTCACGGTGGTGGCGTCGGGGATCTGCGTGGCGTTGTGGGAGGCCGGGACGATCGGCGAGACGGCGTTCCTGTTCACGCCGTTCGGCTACGTCCATCCCATGGTTTCCGCCGGGTGGGCGGTCCCGGCCGCGTTCGCCGTGGTCGCCGCCGGGCTCGTGGCCGTCGGCGGCGGCGCGTTCGCCCGGCGGGACCTGTTCGCGTGAGGCGGGCAGGACCAGCGTGAACACCGTGTTCCCTGGAACGCTGCGCACCTCCACCCACCCGTCGTGCGCCGCCGCGACCGCCGACACGATGGCCAGCCCCAGACCGCTGCTCCCGGCCAGCCGGGAGCGGGACCCGTCGCCCCGCGCGAACCGGCCGAACACGTGCGGCAGCACCTTCGGCGCGATGCCCGGCCCGTCGTCGGCGACCTGCACGGCGACCCGGCCGGGGGCGAGCAGCACCGTCGTGGTGACCGTCGTGCCGGGCGGGGTGTGCGTACGGGCGTTGGCCAGCAGGTTCGTCACGACCTGGTGCAACCGGTCGTGGTCGCCGACGACCAGGGCGGGCTGGTCGGGCAGGCTGACCAGCCAGCGGTGCCGGGGCGCGGCTGCGTACGCGTCGCTGATCGCGTTCACCACGATCGGCGACAGGTCCAGCTCCACCCGTTCGAGCGGGCGGCCCGCGTCCAGCCTGGCCAGCAGCAGCAGGTCCTCGACCAGCGTGGTCATCCGGCCCGCCTCGGAACGGATGCGGCCGAGCGCGTGCGCCGTCTGCGGGCCGCGCGGCTCACCGGTCCGCTCGGTCAGCTCGGCGTAACCGGCGATCGAGGCCAGCGGGGTACGCAACTCGTGGCTGGCGTCCGCGATGAACTGGCGCAGCCGGGTCTCGCTCTCGTGTCGCACGGCGAAGGCGGTCTCGACGTGGCCGAGCATGCGGTTCAGCGCGCCGCCGACCTGGCCGACCTCGGTACGCGGGTCGGTGTCCACCTCGGGCACCCGGGCCAGGCGCACGGCGTCACCGGTGGCCAGCGGCAGCTCCGAGACGCGGGCGGCGGTGGCGGCGAGCCTGCCGAGCGGGCGTACGGCACGGCGGACGAACAGGGTGGACGCGCCGGCGGTCAACGCCACCCCGGCGAGCGTCACCGCGGCCTCCACCATCACGAGCCTGGTCAGCGTGGACCGCACGTCGGAGAGCGGCAGCCCGGCCACGAGCACGTCGCCGTCACGGGTACGCGTGCCGACCATCCGATAGTCGCCCATCGGACCCAGGCTGACCGTGACGGGCCTGCCGTCCACGCGGGCCACGGCGGGCGGGACGTTCACGTCGCGTACGGTGCCGACGCCGGTCAGCACGGCGGCGCGGAGCACGACCCCCTCCCGCACCCGTGCCCCGAACGTGTCCACCGCCTGCCCCGGCGACAGCAGGAACGCCACCTCCCTGACCTCGGGCGGCGGCTGGCCCGCCGCGCCCAGGGAACGGCGGGCCGCGGCCGCGACCTGGAGATCGAGCCGGTCCATGAGGACGTCGTCGAACAGCAGCGTCGTCGCGGTGGCGATGGCGGCGGAGACGACGGCGAGCAGCGCGATGGCGGAGACCACGAGCTTGGCCTCCAGCGACATCGCCGGGCGGCGGATCCACCCGGGCCGTCGCCCGGGCTTCATCCGGCGGGGCGCAGGGTGTATCCGACGCCGCGCACGGTGTGGATCATCGGCTTGCGCTGCGCGTCGATCTTGCGTCGCAGGTACGAGATGTACAACTCGACCACGTTGCTCTGCCCGCCGAAGTCGTAGGCCCACACCCGGTCGAGGATCTGCGACTTGCTGAGCACCCGGCCCGGGTTGTGCATGAGGAAGCGCAGCAGCTCGAACTCGGTCGGGGTGAGCCTGATCTCCTTGCCGTCGCGCCGTACCTCGTGGGTCTCCTGGTCGAGCTCAAGGTCGCCCACGACGAGCCCGGCGTCGGGCCGCGCCTGCGCCGCGCCCGATCGGCGCAGCAGGCCGCGCAGCCGGATGACGACCTCCTCCAGGCTGAACGGCTTGGTGACGTAGTCGTCGGCCCCCGCCCGCAGCCCGATGAGGCGGTCCTGCACCGAGTCCTTCGCGGTCAGGAACAGGACCGGCACGCCCGGCAGCACCGCCCGGAGCCGGGGGAGCAGCTCGATGCCGTCCATGTCGGGCAACATGACGTCCAGGACGATCGCGTCGGGCCGGAACCCGCGCGCGGCGCGGATGGCCTCGCTGCCGTTGTGGGCGCAGCGGACGTCCCAGGACTCCTGGCGCATGACCATGGACAGCAGTTCGGTCAGCGACGCCTCGTCGTCGACGACGAGGATGTTGATCGAGCTGCCGTCCGCGCGGCGCACGGGCTCGGACGGGTGGTTCTGACGAGTCGTGTGCATAGTCGTGACGATGGCCTCCGCGCATGAGTGTTTGATGAAGGGCCGCTTATGAAACGCCTGTGAGTCCGGCCCCTGATCAGCGGAAGGACCCGGCACGCGGCCGGGCCCCTCCTAACCCTTTAAGGCGCTGTCCGAGCTACCCAGAACCCACCTCCCCTTCTCTGCGGGACGTTCTCCCTGAACGCCCGGCGGTGGTCAGAACAGCTTTCCTGACCAGACCTTGGCGGCTTCGGCGTAGACGCTGTGGGTCTCGCCGTCGAAGTACGGGGAGCTGACGTAGTCGACCCGGTTGTTCTCGTCCTGGTCGTAGAAGCTGCTGGTCACACCGTTGAGGTAGCCGGTCCGCTTGGAGTTGTTGTAGTTCAGCAGCCAGGGGCCGCCGTCCGCGCCGGCGGTCATGGCGCACTTGAGGCCCACGTGCTCCTCGATCTTCTTCGCGGCCGAGCCCACGGTCTTGTCCGTGGTCGTGCCGTAGCACCACTTCGGCGTGACACCCGTGTACGGCTTGTTCCCGTCGGGGTGCGCGGCCTGCGGGTAGCCGAAGACGTAGTGCGCCTTCTTGAGCGGCTGGTTCCAGGCGATGCCCTGGCCACCGACGTTGTCGCCCAGGCGACCGGCGTCCGAGACCTGGACCACGTGGTAGGTGTTCGAGGCGCTGTCGTGGTAGCTCAGCTCGCCCTTGGTGGTGTCGGTGGCGGCCTTGGCCTTGTCGGCGGCGTACTCGGACTCGGTGACGGTCGAGTCCTTGACCGTCACGCCGTTGTAGACCGAGACGAACGCGTAGTCGCGGTCGTAGTCCTCGTAGACGCTGTAGTCGTAGTGCACGAACGCCTGCTTGCCGACGTACACGCCGTACGGGGCCTTGCCCTGGTAGTAGCCGGGCACGAAGACCCAGTTGTCCACGAGTTGCTCGTCGTTGGAGGTGTCGTACACGCAGTGGCCGGCGGTGGCGACCAGGTTGCGGTAGTTCGACTGGATGGAGGAGGCCGAGCACCAGCGCTTCTCGCCGTCCTGGTCGACGAAGAAGACCTTGCCGATGGTCTTCGGCAGGTTGACGTTCTTCGACGTGGAGGTGGACGTGGTGGTGCCGGTCGGGGCCACCGAGCCCGCCTTGGTGTCGGTGGAGGCGGTGCCGGTGGACTTGAGCTGGTCGACGTCGGTGGTGTCCTCCTCGAGGTAGGTGGCGGCCTTCAGTGCCGCGCCGTTGTTCTGCAGCCAGAACGCGGCGATCCCCTTGGCGGTCGTGGCGCTGACGCTCTCAGATGGCTTCACCTGCGAGGTCTGCGCCTGGGCGGATCCGGCGAGCGAGGCGCCGAGCAGTGCCGCGGCGGCCAGGCCACCGCCGAGGGGAGTGAGGGTGCGCTTGATCTTCAAGGGATTGCTCCTTGTTCGTCGCGGGAACGCGCGAGGCGTTCGGTGCGTCTATGGGGCAGGAACGTATCCCTCTTGACTGGGGCTTTATGTTCTCTTTGTCCGGATTTATCTGGCGCACAGCTCGTCGTGATCACGCCGTGATCTCATGCGGCGGACCGGCTCGTACGCGTCCGGCGAGGCGGGCGCGGCACCCGGGAGCGAATCCGGGAGAACGCCGAACGTCGCATAAGAGAAGTTATGTGTCCCAGATCACCGGCCCGGACCGTGAACCCCAGATCAGGCGGCCCGCCTCCGCTTACCGAACTCACAGGCCCGTGATAGGTCTTTCTCACGTTCGGTCGGCAGTGTGCTGGGTGTGGACGACCTTCGGGGCCGGATTCATGGGGGATTCGGCCGGGTTCGTCCAGGATGGGATTGACGACCAGTGCGTTTCGCCAAGCTTTTCACCGTGACCGTCGCCAGTGCGGCCCTCGTCGCCCTGCCTTTCGCCGGGTCCGCCCTCGCCGACGCCCCCCGCGTGCCGCAGACCGTCACCGCCGCCGCCGTCACCACCACCAACACTGCCGCCGCGAAGGCTCCGGCGCACTCGTCGTCGGCCAAGCGCAAGGAGGCCAAGTCGCGCCAGGCGGCCTCACTGAAGGTGACGGTCGACCCGGGCCGCGTGAGCGCGGGCTCGTCGTACGACGTGGAGATCGTCGCCAAGGGTCTCTCCTCCGGCACCGCCACGGTCACCAGCCCCGAGGGCAAGACCTACCGCGTCGCGCTCTCGGACGGCCAGGCCACCAAGACCCTGAGCGTGCCGTCGAAGACCAAGACCGGGAGCAAGACGGTGAGCGTCAAGGTCGGCAACAAGGTCGCCACCGCCTCGTTCACGGTCACCGCGCCGCGCCGCAAGTAGAGCCCGCTCCCGGGGGTCTCGGGGGCGACCGGGGGGCCGGAGGACGCGGGTCAGGGCTTGCGGCCGACGCCCGCGTAGTACACGGCCTCCCGGTCGGCGTACAGGGTCTCGGGTACGGGGCGCCAGCGCGGCAGGGCGACCACCCCGGGCTCCAGCAGTTCGAGACCGTCGAAGAAGCCCGTCACCTCGTCGAGCGTGCGCAGGGTCATGGGGGTGCCGCCGCTCTCGTTCCAGTGCCGTACGCCCTCCTCCAACTGCCTGCCCACGAGCCCGTGGGAGATGGCCAGATGGCTGCCGGGGGCCATCGGGGACAGCAGGCGGCCGATGATCGAGCGGGCCGTCTCGGTGTCGGGGACGAAGTCGACGACGCCGAGGAGGGTCAGGCCGATCGGCCGGTCGAAGTCGAGTATTTCGGCGGCGGCGGACAGGATCGCGTCGGGGTCGCGGAGGTCGGCGTCCACGAAGGAGGTCGTGCCCCCCGGTGTGCCGCGCAGCAGGGCGCGGGCGTGGGCCAGGACCATGGGGTCGTTGTCGACGTAGACGACCCGGCAGGTGGGGTCCACCGACTGGGCCACCTGGTGGGTGTTGTCGGCGGTGGGGATGCCGGTGCCGATGTCCAGGAACTGGCGGATCCCCGCCTTCCCGGCCATGTGGCGGACGGCGCGGCCGAGGAACTCCCTGTTCGTGCGAGCCAGCACCGGTAACTCGGGCACGGCGGCGAGGATCTGCGCGCTGACGACGCGGTCGATCTCGTAGTTGTCCTTGCCGCC
The DNA here is from genome assembly GCF_039536965.1 of Nonomuraea antimicrobica. Classification (NCBI taxonomy): domain Bacteria; kingdom Bacillati; phylum Actinomycetota; class Actinomycetes; order Streptosporangiales; family Streptosporangiaceae; genus Nonomuraea; species Nonomuraea antimicrobica. The sequence continues at coordinate 23,581 of NZ_BAAAZP010000143.1, forward strand.
GAGCCAGAGGTCGTAGATGCGGGCCGGGCTGGGGACGTCGGTGTCGAGGGGGCGGTCGGTCATCGGTGGCGCCTTCCCGGGAGATCGTGGGGGGTATGCGGAGAGCGTACTGGTGAAGATCGGCCCGTACGCGGCGTCCGGTGGCGTACAAACGGGGGCGGCCCGGCTTTACCGTGAGCAATACCGCCCTAGAGTAATCGAATCACTACTCCTGGTTACGATGGCGAAGTTGGCGTAGCTATCGCTCCAAGGGGGCTGGAAATGAGTGATGAGACCCGGGCCGACAAAACGAGGCTCGACACAGTGGACGACACGGTTGACGACACAGCGGATGACACAGCGGACGACGCTGTGGGGGAGTCGGTGCTCGGTGGTGAGGCGGCGCTGCTGCACGCCCAGGACGACCCCGTGGCCTCGGCCGCCGTCGACGCGGCCGTCGAGACCGAGCTGCTGGAGGACGCCCCTGCTCGCGAGGCGGTCGAGGCCAGGCGGGAGAGCGAGCGGCAGATCGCCGGGCTCGCCGCCGAGGCCCAGGAGCGGGTGCGGCGCCTCCAGCACGAGCTGCGTACGATGGGCGCCGACGTCTGGCCGGTGGCCCGGTGGTGGGGCTACGAGGTGCACCTCAACGAGTCGGCCGCGTTGCTGGCCGCCGAGATCCCGCAGCTCGTCGGGGAGATCGCGGGCACGGTGCTGGGGTCCTGGCCGGCCCCGGTCGTCGAGCGCTCGGTGCGCGCCAAGGCGGGCTGGATCGCCTCGACCGCCCGTCCGTACGGGGTGAAGCTGGTCTCGCCGTGGAGCGCGCCCGGGATGCTCGTACCGGCCAGGCAGGACGGCCGGCGTACGGGTGGCGCGAGCCTGCAGTGGGCCGTGCACGAGCCGGGCGACGGCTGGAGCAGGGAGCAGCGGTTCGTCGGCCACTTCGCCGTGTCGAAGCCCGCCCTGGCCGTGTTCCAGGACCGCCTCTTCCTGGCCCACCGGGGCGACACGGGCGACGCGAGCCTGTGGTGGACGGCCTACGACGCCGAGGAGGGCTGGAGCGAGGACCGCCGGTTCCCGCAGCACTTCAGCGACGCGGGGCCGGCGCTGGCGGCGTACGACGGGCGGCTCTACTGCGTGCACCGTGGCGCGGACGGCGACGCGTCCCTGTGGTGGGCCCGCTGGGACGGCTCGGCCTGGACCGCCGACGAGCGGCTGCCGCAGCACTTCAGCGCGGCGGCTCCGGCGCTGGCGGCGTACGACGGGCAGCTCCACTGCGTGCACCGTGGCGCGGGCGACGACTCGTCCCTGTGGTGGACGCACTGGGACGGCGCCAAGTGGAGCCCCGACCAGCGGCTGCCCGGCCACGCCAGCCGGTCGAACCCGGCGCTGGCCGTCTACCGGGGCCACCTCTACTGCGTGCACCGCGGCGCGGGCGACGACACCGCGCTGTGGTGGACCCGCTGGGACGGCGCGAAGTGGAGCCCCGACCAGCGGCTGCCCGCCCACCACGCCGCCGAGGGCCCGGCCCTGACCGTCTACCAGGACCGCCTCTACTGCGTGCACCGCGACGCCGACGGCCAGGGCCTGTGGTCGTCCAGCTTCAACGGCTCCGGCTGGACCACCGACCAGCGGCTGCCCGAGCATTACAGTGCCGAGGGGCCGGCCGTCATCGCCTACCGCGACCGGAACGCCACCCGCGACCAGCTCCTGTGCGTGCACCGGAGCGCCCGCTGACACGACGGGTGCCGGCTCGCCACGCGACGAGCCGGCACCCGCTTCCCCGGCCGGTCACCAACCGGCGAGCTGCTCCAGGAACCACTCGATCAGCGGCCCGGACACGCTGCTGTGCTCCGTGTCGACGGCGTCACAGCAGAAGGCGTCCAGGAACGTCTCGTCCTTCGGCAGGCCACTGAGGTCCTGGTACAGGTCCGCCTGCCACTCGAACGGGTCTCTGGCCAGGGCGATCGCGCTGACCGAGGGCACGAAGCAACTGCTCCTGAACCGGTCCTGGATCGGCAGCCCCACCGCGTCGGCCAGGCGGCCCCACGAGTCGAGCGTGCCGCCGGGCGCCCCGTCGAACGCCGCCACGTGCGAGGTGGCGCTCGTCCACACCGGGGCGCCGATGCTGATGGCGCCGACGTTCTGCAGCTCGCCCAGGTCGGGCTGGATCCGGGCGGTGAGCTGCAGCGCCTCGTGCCGCAGGTCGATGACCGGCGTGCCGGGCGGCAGGTCGGGCCCGATGCCGTTGCCGGTCCCGTTGGCCAGACCCAGCTTGTACGGCCGCATCGGGAACCAGCCCACCCTGCGCAGGTCCTCCAGGAACTCCTGGCGCAGCGGGCTCGAACTCGTCACCGGACCCGAGTAGTCGGCGTCGTCGACCCAGCCCCACAGGAGCTGCTGCGCGGCCGGGCTGCGGATCAGCTCGGCCTGCCCCGGCCCGTCGGAACGCGGGGCCAGCGCCTCGTGCAGGTAGGCGAGCTGCTGGAGCGCCAGCGGGATCCAGGCGCCCAGGTGCGGGCTGTCGTACGAGAAGTACTTGTCGGTCTGGTGGTCGATGCGCTCGCTCTCCATGAGGGCCAGGGCGTACCTGGTGACGATGCCGCCCATGCTGACCCCGCCGACGACGAGCTGGTCGTCGCCCCTGCGCTCCGCGATCGCGTGCTGGACGCAGGTGACCGCCACGGCCGCGTTGGCCTGGATGGCGGCGTGCCGCTGGTCGAAGCCCAGCAGTACGACGTCGATGCCCATCCCCCTGAGCTGGTCGAGGAAGCCGGGCACGCCCTTGTGGTACGGCTGGTTAAAGTGCCGCCACAGCGCGTCCAGATCGCTCGGCCCGTGGTTGAAGCCGTCGGCCAGGATCAGCGGCCTGGTCAGCGTGTCATGGCCGTCGGCCAGGTGCACGGCCGCCCGGCCGGTGGCGGTGTAGCCCTGGTGCGGCCGATCGCCCACCAGGTCCCAGACCAGCTCGGGCCTGCGGGCCTGGCCCGAGCGCTCCGGCGGTGCGGCGAACCACACACCCTGCTGGCCGAGCGCCTCGGCGATGTGCTCGACCTGTTCGGCGGTCAGGCTGTTCTCGATTCCTCGGGCCCTGGTCTCGACGTCGATTCTCGGTTCCTGCGGCATGCTCGCTCCTCTCGCTAGCTGCGGGGCCAACTGGGGCCTCTGACCTCACCTTACGTTCACTGTCAGTGACCGTCCGGCTGCAACACGTGATGGCGAGGAGTGGTGTTTCCGCAGGTCAGACGTGGGGTCGGGGACGTGACAGCCGACGGACACGGGGCAGAGGGGCACCGACGGACGACATCGAGCGAGTCGGGGGAAGACCATGGCCGGCACCGGAACGCAGGCGTTCTGGATCGACGCCGCACACGGGGGCACCCAGGAGCGCTACGGCGAGCAGTTGCGCAGGTGGCGGCATGCGTTCGCGGCCTCGGAGGGGGAGCCGGCCGTGGCGGGAGTCACGCTGGACCCGCGGCACTTCGCGCTGGCCGCCTGGGAGGTGGCCACCCGCCCGGTGGCCGACTCGCCCTACGTACGCCGTCACCCCCGCGTGCTGGACGCCACCTGCCACCGGCCGGAGCAGGCGCCGGGCCTGATGGCGGTGGTCGAGCTGGCCACGCCCGCGCCGGTGAAGCTGCCGGAAGGGTGGGCGGGCTGGCAGCGCCAGGACGGGGGCGACGGGACGTACACCGCGCCGCCGTACGAACGGCCGACCGCGCTGTCCACGCTGGAACTGCGGGTGCCTCTCGGCGTCGAGCGCCTGCCCACGCCGACGCACGCGCGGGCGAGCGGGCTGCCCAACCTCGACGACGCGCAGGCCGCGCTCGAAACGCTGGTGGCGGAGCTGAACGCCGTGGTCACCCCGTTCCTGCGGGAGCTGGACGGAGTGCGTACGGAGAGCCCGATGCCGGAGTGGCTGCGTACGCAGATCGAGGCGGACAAGGCCACCGCCGAGACGGCCGGGGGCCGCGCCTGGCGATACGTCCCCGCAGGTGACGGCAACCGGCTGGAGATCGACGGGGAGCGCGGGGTCGAGGCGATCGGCTTCCACCACGACGACGTGCTGCAGCCGGTCGAGGCCATCCACATCGCCCTGCACGACCCCGCCGACGTCGTCGCGCGCTGCCAGGCCGAGTTGGCGCTGCTGGCCGAGCACGGGCGCGACTGCCAGGAGTGCTCGTCCGGCTCACCCTGTACGACGGTGCGGCGGCTGGCGACCGGCTACCACCTGCGCCCCGGCTGGCGGGACGAGTGGGCCGGATGACCGGCGCGACACCCCGACCAACGAACCGGCGACCTGAACGGCGACCTGAACGACGAGGCGAACGGCGACCTGAACGGCGACCTGAACGACAAGGCCAACGACGAGGTGAATGACGAGGTGGGTGCGATGGACAGGCGACCTGACGACCCCGGCGACCCCGACGACGAGTTCTTCGCCCCGGTGCTGCGCGAGCCACCCCCTCGGGACGACGGCGACGTGAGCGACACCGGCGTGCCGCACGTCCACGGCGCCGGTCACGGGCAGTGGCCGCAGTCGCCGCCGCCCTCGAACCGGCTGGGCCTGCGCCTGCTGGCCGCCGCCCTGCTGCTGCTCGCCGGGGTGGTGCTGGCCGTGCTGGCGGTGCTGGTCGGCCTGCCGCCGCTGGCCATCCCGCCCGCCCTGCTGGCCGTGGCCGCCGCCGTCTACCTGGTGGCCTTCGGCGTACGGCGGTCCCGCTCGGACGGTGGCCCGCCGACGTTCGGCTGAGGTTTCACGTCGGGTGACAGGGTAAGCGCCCTGCTGGAGCCCATGTCAGCCCATCATTGGAGGAGTCGCCCATGTCCGCGATGTCGTTGATAGACAGGGAATGCGTCCGCCAGTTGCTGAACTCCCGGGCCCCGGACGCCACGCTCGTGTTCGTCAGGGGCGACTGCGTCGTGCTGCCCGCCTCCGAGGTGGACGAGGCGCACAAGGGCCTGGTCATCGCCCGGCGTGACGAGTTGCTGGCCCAGCTCCCCGACGCCGCCCCGACGGACCAGACGCTCGACGCGCTGGCCCACCGGCTGGACAACATCGTCCGGGACCTGGGCGCCTGAATCTCGGCCCGAGTCTCGACGCTGGATCTCAGAGGTGTCCCCGGCTGCCCGCGGTCACGAACGGGCGCAGGTCCTGGGGCAGGCTGTCGCAGACCTTCTCCATGACGTGGCCCTGCGTCGCCTCGCCGGTGACCTCCAGCACCACCCGCGCCAGGTACGTGGCCTGCGGTTTGCCGACCCCGGCCCGTCTGGCGACCCGCTGGACGAACTCCTCACGTCCGAAGTGCTCCCCGCTGCCCAGGCCGCCCATGACCTCGGTGCGCCGGAGGTTCTCCGCGATCTCGTGCGGCAACTGGGCGGCGACGTGCTCGGCGAGCCCTTCGGGAATGCGCTCGCCGAGCGTCTCCAGCGTCGCCCGGCACGCCCGCTCTGCCTGCTCACGGCCTCGGAGGTGCGCGCGTGCCTGTACCTTCGCAATGAATTCATCGTGGTTCACGATTCCTCCAGGGGTCCTTCGCGCGGCTCTGGCCCTCGCGGCCCCGCTACCCGGGCCCGCTGTGCGGAAACGGCCGAGCGTTGCGCCGCCCGCCGCCGCTGACGCGCCGGCTCATGGAGTGCGGTCGGCGGCCGGAGCCGGGTCCGAGACGACCCACCAGAGCGTGCCGAACGGATCGACCCATCCGCACATCTCCGTCCCGTCGCCCTGCGGGGTCACCTCCATGACAGGGGTGGCGCCCCGGGCGACGGCGGCGGCGTACGCGGCGGCGGGGTCCGGCAGCGTGACGTGCATCTGGACGTGCGAAGGGTCCTCGCCCGGCCGGTACGGCGGCAGGCACTGCCCACCGTCGATCCCGGCGTCGGCGAAGTAGAGCGTGCTGCGGCCGATCCGCACCTGCCCGTGCACGACCCGCTCGGCGTCGCCTTCGAGCGGCATGACGTTCTCCGCCTGGGCGCCGAAGACGTGTGAGGCGAAGTCGACGAACTGCTTGGCACTGTGAACCATGAGGTACGGCGTCACCAGCATGCTGGCCTCCCAGTCTGATCAAATTTGACTACCGCTCAATCAGAGTAGTCTCGCCCCAGCCGATTGGTCAAACTTGATTAGTGAAGTCCTTGGGTGTGGCGGGGTGTGCCTTCGCGGGTCTGATGGCGGCGGGCCGAACTGGGTAAAATTTCCCCTTCTGGGTGTGAAAGGGGATGTTTGCATGGAGAAAGCGGTAGAAGATCAGACTGATCAGGAAATGTTCGTACACAGTGAGCTGCAACGCCTCCGTGACAGCATCGACAATCTCGACGCCGCGCTCGTCCACCTCCTGGCGGAGCGGTTCAAGTGCACCAAAGAGGTCGGCCGGCTGAAGGCCGAGCACGAGCTTCCCCCCGCGGATCCGGAGCGGGAGGCGGCGCAGATCCGCCGCCTGCGCGCCCTGGCCGAGGAGTCCAAGCTCGACCCCGTCTTCGCCGAACGGTTCCTGAACTTCGTCATCGCCGAGGTCGTCCGGCACCACGAGCTGATCGCCAGCAGCCGGGCGGCGGCCCGCGCCACCATGTGACCCGGCCGAGGACGGCGAGCACCCCCCGGTACGGGGTGCGTTCCCTAGGCGTCCACCAGAGCCACCCGGACGGCTTCCGGGTCGTCGCCGGTCAGGGGCACGGCGAAGATCGCCGTGCGCCCGCTGGCCCCGTAGACGACGAACCGCAGGCCCTCCTCGTCCCACGTCTCCTGGACGTCGGAGGTGAGCTGGTCGGAGGCCGAGCAGAACGCGGGGCTGCGGCGGAGCAGGTGCAGGGAGGTCTCCAGCGGGACCCGCGCGGACGGCGGGGCGGCCAGCGGGCGGCGCACGCGTACGAGGTGGGCGCGCAGCGGCGTGAGCCAGTGGCGGTCCAACTCCGACGAGAGCGCCATCAGCAGCACCGCTTCCACCACGACCACGGCGGGAACGGGCGCCGCCGCCGCCGACGACGCCAGCAGAGCCACGACGGAGGCCACCAGCAGGAAGGCCGCGCGGGCGAAGGCGCGTACGTCCACGGGCTGGGAGTGGGTGCCGAGGCAGCCGCACGACGTGGTGGGCGCGGCGACGGAGGCGTAGGCGAGATAGCCGAGGAAACCGGCCGACAGCAGCGCCGCGGCGGCCCCGTCCAGCGGATGGAGCGGGGGCGCCAGCAGCGCGGCGGCCACCGCCACCTCGGCCAGCCCGACGAGCCGCAGC
>NZ_BAAAZP010000144.1:0-4932 GCF_039536965.1 Nonomuraea antimicrobica
GAGAAGCGCGCCGTGCTCAAGGCGCTGCCGCTGCTCGACGCGGGCGTCCAGGAGGTCGCGCTGCTGCTGGACGCCATCCGGACGAACGACGCGCGCCTGCTGGCCGCCGCACTCGGCCCGCCCGCCGCGCACCTCGATCAGCCCGCGTGGCGGCAGGCGGTGCTCAAGTGCGTGTTCACGGGCGTGCCGCTGGCCGCGGTGGACCGGCTGGACGAGCGGGCCGACGGCGAACTGGCCGCCATGCTGGCCGCCTTCGCCGCCGAACGCGCCGCCGCCGGACGCCCCACGCCCTCCGACGCCGCCGCCCTGCTCCGCCGTCTCACCAGCGAGGAGACCTGATGCGCATCTTCGACCCCCACATCCACATGACCTCGCGCACCACCGACGACTACACCCGCATGGCCGCCGCCGGCGTGCTGGCCGTGGTCGAGCCCGCCTTCTGGCTGGGCCAGCCGCGCACCGGCCCCGGCTCGTTCACCGACTACTTCGACTCGCTGCTCGGCTGGGAGCCGTACCGGGCCGCGCAGTTCGGCGTCGTGCACCACGCCACCGTCGCGCTCAACCCCAAGGAGGCCGGCGACCCGCGCTGCCGCCCCGTCCTCGACCTGCTACCCCGCTACCTGGACAAGGACCGCGTGGTCGCGGTCGGCGAGATCGGCTACGACTCGATGACCCCCGACGAGGACGACGCCTTCGAACGCCAGCTCGCCCTCGCCATCGAGCACGAGCTGCCCGCCCTCGTGCACACCCCGCACCGCGACAAGGCCGCCGGCACCCGGCGCAGCCTGGAGGTCGTCGCCGCCTCCGGCCTCGCCCCGGAACGCGTGACCATCGACCACCTCAACGAGGTCACCGTCGGCCCGGTGAAGGACTCCGGCTGCTGGACGGGCTTCTCCATCTACCCCGAGACCAAGATGTCGCCGCCGCGCATGGTCGAGATCCTGCGCAGGTACGGGCTGGAACGCGTGCTCGTCAACTCCGCCGCCGACTGGGGGGTCTCCGACCCGCTGCTCACCCTGGCCACCGCCGAGGCCATGCTCGCGGCCGGGTTCACCGCCGACGACGTGGACCGGGTGTTCTGGCGCAACCCCGTGGAGTTCTACGCCCAGTCCGGCCGGCTCGACCTGACCGCCGTCGCCGGGGCGGCCGAGCCCACGTTCGCGGGCAGCTCGATCAGGCGCGGCGGCTCCTGATGCGGCTGACCCACCCGTCGGGGACGACCCTGCACCTCGGCTACTGCACCAACGTGCACCCGGCCGAGGACCTCGACGGGATCATCGCCCAGCTCGACGCGTACGCCGTCCCGATCCGCGACCGGCTGGGCACCGACGTGCTGGGGCTCGGCCTCTGGCTGGCCGCCCCCGTCGCCGCCGCGCTGGCCGCCGACCCGGCGCCGCGCGGCCGGCTCCGCCGGGAGCTCGACGCCAGAGGGCTGGAGGTGGTGACGCTCAACGGGTTCCCGTACAGCTCGTTCCAGGACCCGGTGGTCAAGCACGCCGTCTACCGTCCCGACTGGACCACGCCGGAGCGGCTGGCGTACACGCTCGATCTGGCCCGCGTCCTGGCCGGTCTGCTGCCCGGCGACGCCGCCCGCGGCTCCGTGTCCACGCTGCCGCTCGCCTGGCGCGAGCCCTGGGACACCGCCATGGCCGACCTGGCCGCCCGTCACCTCGACCGGCTGGCCGAAGGGCTGGCCGAGATCGAGTCCGCCACCGGGCGCACCGTACGCGTCGGGTTCGAGCCGGAGCCCGGCTGCGTCGTGGAGACCACCGAGCAGGCCGTCGCCCACCTCTCCCGCGTCGACACCGACCGGCTCGGCGTCTGCCTCGACCTGGCCCATCTGGCCTGCGCCTGGGAGCAGCCGGCCGGCGCGCTGAAGGCGCTGCGCGCGGCCGGGCTGCCCGTCGTCAAGGTCCAGCTCTCGGCCGCGCTGGAGACCGCCACGCCGCCCGCGCTGCGCGAGTACGCCGAGCCGCGCTTCCTGCACCAGACCCGCACCGCCGCCGGGCAGGCCGCCGACGACCTCGGCGAGGCACTCGAACGCGACCTGCCCGCCCCGTGGCGCGTCCACTACCACGTGCCGCTGCACGCCACCCCCGCGCCGCCGCTGGCCACGACCGTCCCGGTGCTGCGCGAGGCGCTCAAGGAGCTGGCGGGCGGGCCGGAGCCGCTGTGCGACCACTACGACGTCGAGACCTACACCTGGGGCGTGCTGCCCGCCGCCCTGCGCCCGCGGACCCCCGGACAGCTCGCCGAGGGCATCGCCGGCGAGCTGGACTTCGCCCGCACCGAGCTGCGCGACCTGGGAGTGACGGCATGACCAGACTGCTCGTCCTGGACGTGGTGGGACTGACCCCGAGACTGCTGGCCCACATGCCCCGGCTGCGCGCGGTGGCCGACGGCGGGTTCCCGGCCGGGCTCGGCACCGTGCTGCCCGCGGTCACCTGCACGGTGCAGTCCACGTTCCTGACCGGCCTGCCGCCCTCCGGGCACGGCGTGGTGGGCAACGGCTGGTACTTCCGCGACCTGGGCGAGGTCTTCCTCTGGCGCCAGCACAACGCCCTCGTCGAGGGGGAGAAGCTCTGGCACGCCGCCCGCCGCGAGCGTCCCGGCTACACCGTCGCCAACGTGTGCTGGTGGTACGCCATGGGCGCCGACGTCGACTGGACCGTCACGCCCCGCCCCATCTACCGCGCCGACGGCCGCAAGGACCCCGACTGCTACACCGACCCGCCCGAGCTGCACGGCGAGCTGACCGCCGCGCTCGGCGCGTTCCCGCTGTTCAGCTACTGGGGGCCGGGCGCCGGCATCGCGTCCTCACGGTGGATCGCCGAGGCCGCGCGGCACGTCATGACCCGCCACGACCCCGACCTCACGCTCGCCTACCTCCCGCACCTCGACTACGACCTGCAGCGCCACGGCCCCGCCGACCCGCGCTCCGCGGCGGCCGCCGCCGAGCTGGACACCGTGCTCGCGCCCCTCCTGGACGCCGCCCGCGACCGCACCGTGGTCGTCCTGTCCGAGTACGGCATCACCGACGTCTCCCGCCCGATCGACGTCAACCGCGCCCTGCGCGCCGACGGCCTGCTGCGCGTGCACACCCAGGACGGCATGGAGTACCTCGACCCGTGGACCTCCCGCGCCTTCGCCGTCGCCGACCACCAGATCGCCCACGTCTACGTCCGCGACCCCGCCGATGTGCCCGCCGTCGCCAAGCTCTGCGCGTCCGTGCCGGGCGTGGCCACCGTGCTCGACCGGGACGGCAAGGCCGCGCACGGCCTGGACCATCCCCGCTCCGGCGACCTCGTCCTGCTCGCCGAGCCCGACGCCTGGTTCACCTACTACTACTGGCTCGACGACGACCGGGCCCCTGACTTCGCCCGCCTCGTCGAGATCCACCGCAAGCCCGGCTACGACCCCGCCGAGCTGTTCTTCGACCCGGCCGCCCCGGGCGCCGCCAAACGCCGCGCGGCCACGGCGCTGCTGCGCAAGAAGCTCGGCCTGCGCTACCTCATGAGCGTCGTCGGCCTCGACGCCGGGGCGCGCGCCGTACGCGGCTCCCACGGGCTGCTGCCGCGCGACGCCGCCGACGCGCCCGTCCTGCTGTGCTCCGACCCGGCCGAGGCCCGCGACCGCTACGAGGCCGTCGAGGTCAAGGACCTCCTGCTGCGGCTGGCCCGCCGGTGAGGCCGCTCAGCCGACGTGGGCGTCCCCGATCACGTGGGAGACGTGCCAGCGGGTGAACCGGTCGAGCCGGTCGATGACGAAACCGGCCCGCCGGATGGCGGCCACCACGTCGCGGGCGGGGTGGCAGCCGCCGCACACGCGTGCCCACATCGGGGTCACCACCGTCTCGGCCAGCGCCACGGCCGGGTGCGCGGAGCGCTGGTGCTCGTGGAAGCGCAGCTCGCCGCCCGGACGCAGGGCGCGGCGTACCTGCTGGAGCGCCGTCTCCATGCAGGGCGCGCAGCAGAGCGCGAGCGAGCAGATCACCGCGTCGCACGAGCCGTCGGCCACGGGCAGGCGGCGGGCGTCGCCGTCGAGGATCCGCACGGGCACGGGCACCCGGTCGGCCACGCGGCGGGCCGCCGCGCGCAGGAAGGGGTCGGCCTCCACCAGGACGATCTCCGCGCAGGCGGTGGGATAGCAGGTGAGCTTCACGCCGTCGCCCGCGCCCACCTCCAGCACCCGTCCCGAGAGGCCGTCCATCAGCCGCCGCCGCTGCTCGGTCATCCGGCCGCCGCAGCGCACCGGCCGCGGGTGGTGGAACTGCTCCATGCCCCAGCCGACGTCGTACTCGGCCTCGGGGGGAAGGCTGGGATGCGGGACATGTACGACCATGGCTCAAGCTTGCGCCCGATTCCCGCCCGATGGGTGACATCCCTACGCGATTCCTACGGCCCGCCGCGCAATCGCCACGCGTCCTTGACGAGTCGCGCCCCTTGTCCACCTCCTGTCACTGGCGAGGCGGCCAGAGCTGATGCCGTTTCCGCAGGCAGGCAGCGCGCCCCCGGCTCGGCCGGATAAGGTTTCGAAGGCCAGCAGGAGGACCGGCAGAGGGGGAGACGGTACGTCGATGCTCGACCCGCACCATCGCCGCCTTCTGGGCGCCGCGACCGGCCTGGCCGCCCTCGTCCCCGTCTACTACCTCACCGAGGCCGCCGCCAGGGCCCTGCGCGCCGGTGTCACCGCCTTCGACCCCGCGCCGTCCGGGCTCGGCTACCTGCTGGCGGTCGCCGCCGTCGTCACCGTCCTGGCCGCCTGGCCCGCGGCCGCGCTCGCGTGCGGCGTCCCGCTCGCGGCGGCGGGCGCGCTGTTCGCGCTCGACCTCGACGCCGCCATCGGCGCGGCGGGCACGCTGCCGTTCGCCCGGTCCGGCGGGCTGCCCTGGTCGTCGCCGGACGGCGTGCCCTGGGCCGAGCCGGGCGAGCC
>NZ_BAAAZP010000144.1:4947-45135 GCF_039536965.1 Nonomuraea antimicrobica
AGGGCCGAGCCGGGCGAGCCACCCGGCACCCTGGCCGGGATGAGCGGCCTGTACGCGCTCATCGGCGCCTTCCTCGTGCTCTCGGCGCTGCTCCCGGCCCGCCGGCGATCTATCCTGGACAGGTGAGCGGGCGGGATCCGGATCGGCGCAGGGCACTGCTCGACGCGGCCGACCGGGTCATCATGAAGGAGGGCCCCGAGGTGTCGATGGCGGCCATCGCCGCCGAGGCGGGCATCACCAAGCCCATCCTCTACCGCCACTTCGGCGACAAGCACGGCCTCTACCAGGCCCTGGCCGACCGCCACGTACGCACGGTCATCGCCCAGCTCCGCCCCCGCCTGGCCGCCCCAGGAGCCCGCGATGGGGCCCGGGGCGGCGGTGCGGCCGAGTCGGGGGCCGACCTGCGCGGCAGGGCCGGGGCGGCCATCGGCGTCTACCTCGACCTCGTCTCGGCCAACCTCAACCTCTACCGCTTCCTGTTCCATCGGGCCGGCGCCGAGGACAGCCGGGTCCGCTCCCACATGACCGCGCTGGTCCGCGGCCTGGGGGAGGAGCTGGGCGCCGTGCTGACCGCCGAGCGGACGGTGCCCGACCCGACGCGCGCCCAGGTGCTCGGCCACGCGTTCGTCGGCATGGTGCAGACCACCGGAGACTGGTGGCTCGACCATCCCGAGGTCGACCGCGTCCAGGTGGTGGAGGGCCTGGTGGACGTGATCGTCGCCGCGCTCACCCCCGGAGCGGCCCGGCACCCGCCGCCCCCGGTCACGGCTGAGCGCCCCGCACGACGGCCACCGGCCGGGGGTCACGGATAGCCCTGCCGCTCGCCCAGCAGCCGCAGCAGGTCCCACTCGTTCTCGCACACGCGCCGCCCGATCGCCGCCAGCTCCACCGACGCCGCCCCGCCGCGCAGGTGCCGCATGGTCCGCATGACGCAGATGACCCCCCACTTCAGCACGCCGAACGTCTCCCACCACCGCAGCGCCTCACGATCGACGGCCTGTCCTCCGGCCTCCTCGTAGGCGTGCAGCAGCTCGTCGTACGCGCCGAACCCGCCCACCGGCAGCCGCTCGCCGAACCGCCACGCCTTCACGCACAACCACCCCAGGTCCTCCAGCGGGTCACCGGAGTGGGCCAGCTCCCAGTCGAGCACCGCCCTGATCCCCTCGGGCCCGACGATGAGGTTGCCGTTGCGGAAGTCGCCGTGCACGACCGTGTGCCGGCGTCCCGGCGGGCGCGTGGCCGCCAGCCGCCGCAGCGTCAGCTCGAACACCGGGTGCGGCTCGCCGAGCGCGTCCAGCGCCTCCCGCCAGCGCGTCAACGGGTCCGGCGGCTCCTCCCGCGGCCCCTCCCACCGCAGCGCCGACAGCGGCATGCGGTGGATGGCGGCCAGCGCCTGGCCGCACTGCCGGGCCAGCCGGGGCCGGGCCGCCGCGTAGGCGTCGTCGCGCAGGATCTTGCGCGGGATCGTCTCGCCGGGCACGCGGGTCATGAGGATGTACGACTCCCCGCACGCGACGATCCTGGGCACCGGCACCCCCGCGCCCGCCGCCGCCCGCATCAGCCTCGCCTCGGCGGCCAGCCCGAGGCCCGCCTCCAGGGGCGCGACGGGAGAGTCGAGCCGCAGGATCAGCTCGTGCCTGCCCCCGTCGCCGGTGAGCACGTCGAGGGCCCAGGTCTCGCGTGAGGCGCCGCCGGGCAGCCGGGCGCTGGACGTGATCTCCGTCCCCGTCCCGAACGTGTCGAGGACGATCGCGTGCGGATCCGTCATCGCAGGCCGGACTCCCGGGCGTCGCCGGCCGCGCACACGCCCGGGACGCGCCGCCCGATGGCGAGCCCCTGCCCGCGGACCGGCCGGACGCCGTCGGCAACCGCGATGCCCATGAACAGATCCCATCCCGAAACCCCGGCGCCGGTCAACGGTCTCAGGGCAGCCAGCTCACCTTGCCGTGCAGGAAGGCGTACCCGACGAAGGCGACGACGTCGATGAGCGTGTGCGCCACGACCAGCGGCATGGTCCGTCCCCACCGCTGGTACATGCGGCCGAACAGCAGCCCCATCACCACGTTCCCGACGAACCCGCCGAACCCCTGATACAGGTGGTACGACCCGCGCAGCAGCGACGACACCACCACCGCCTTCCACGGCCCCATCCCGGCCTGCCCGAGCCGGTGCAGCAGGTAGCCCGCGACCACCACCTCCTCCAGCACGCCGTTCTGGGCCGCCGCCAGCAGCAGCACCGGCACCTGCCACCACACGTCGGGCAACTGCCCGGGGACGACGGTCAGGTTCACCCCGGACGCCCACACCGCGAGGTAGAAGGCCAGCCCGGAGCCGCCGATCACGGCCGCCAGCACCGCCCCGCGCAGCAGGTCGCCACCCGGCCGCCGGAAGTCGGCGCCGATCGTCCGCATCGACTCCCCGGACCGCACCATCAGGTACGCCACCAGCCCCACCGGCGCCACCGCGATCGCGATCTGCGCGAGCTGCAGCGCCAGGTCCAGCCAGGGACGGCCGGGCGCCATCGACCCGACGAGCACGGCCTGCTGGCCCTTCAGCTCGCGCGGGGCCGTGAGCGCCCCGATCAGCCGCAGGAACGCCATCAGGGCGCTGGCGCCGAGCGAGACCGACAGCACGACGAAGATCTCGGCCCTGATGAGTTTCGGCCCGAGCACCGGGGACGGCGCGAGGGGGGACTCTGTGTGCATGGCCGCAGACTAGTCCTTACATGATCGGACGCGAATAAGTCCCAACAAACCGCCCGCCCGTGCTAAGGAGATCCTGTGACGCGCACCGACCCCCACGACGTCCCCACCGCGGCCCAGCTCGTCTCCGCCGTACGCGGCTTCCTCGAGACCGACGTGCTCCCGGCCGTCGAGGGCCGGGTCCGCCACCACACCCGCGTCGCCGTCAACGTGCTGGCCATGGTCGAGAGGGAGATGAAGCTCGGCCCCGCCCAGGCGGAGGAGCACGCGGCCCGCCTGGCCGCCCTGGGCGTGGCGGACGACGCCGAGCTGGCCGCCGCCGTCCGCGAGGGCCGGATCGCCGACGACGCGCCCCTGCTCGAAGCCCTCGAACAGGCCGTACGCGCCAAGCTGGAGGTGGCCAACCCCGCCTACCTCACCGACTGAGCCCTCACCGACTGAGCCCTCGTCCGGCGGGGCCGGGCGGCCCGCCCCCGGCGGACAGGGGACGGGCCGCGCTCCCGAAGGGTCAGTGGGAGCCGGTCGGGTCGCCGTCCTTGACGGCCGGGTCGCGGTCATCGGCGGCCGGGTCGCGGTCCTCGACCTTCGGCTCGCCCTCGTCGGCGAAGTAGTCGTCGCGCGCGGTCGCGTCCTGCCCGTCGGCCACCTTGGCGGCCCGGAAGACCAGCGTCCCCACGGCCGCGACCGCCAGGTTGACGATGAGCGCCAGGAACCCGGCGTAGATCGTCATCTTGGTGTCGAAGCCCAGGTTCGACAGCGCGAACGCCGAGCCGCCGAAGTGCTGCTTGCCGGTCGCCGGGTTCGGGATGAGGTACAGCATCCACATGCCCGCCGCCAGACCGAGAGCCCAGCCCGCGATCAGGCCGCCCTTGTGGAACCACCGCGTGTACAGGCCCAGCGCCACCGACGGCAGCGTCTGCAGGATGATCACACCGCCGATGAGCTGCAGGTCGATCGAGAACTGCGGGTCGAGCAGCAGGATGCACAGCACCGCGCCCACCTTGACCACCAGCGACACCAGCTTGGAGACGTTGGCCTCCTGGGCGTCGGTGGCGTTCTTGTTGAGGTACTCGCGGTAGATGTTGCGGGTGAACAGGTTCGCCGCCGCGATCGACATGATCGCCGCCGGGACGAGCGCGCCGATGCCGATCGCCGCGTACGCCACGCCCGTGAACCAGTCGGGGAACATCTGGTCGAACAACACCGGCACGATCGTGTTCGTGTCGGTCTTGCCCCCGGCCGTGACCGGCTTGGTGCCCGCCGCGATGGCCATGAAGCCGAGCAGCGCGATCAGGCCCAGCACCAGGCTGTAGGCGGGCAGCGCCGACATGTTGCGCTTGATGACGTTGCGGTTCTTGGAGGCCAGCACGCCGGTGAGGCTGTGCGGGTACAGGAACAGGGCCAGCGCCGAGCCGAACGCCAGCGTCACGTACTGGAGCTGGTTGCCGGCGTTCAGGATGTAGCCGTCGGCCGGGTTGGGGGTGGCGTCGAACTTGGCCTTGGCCGCGTCGAAGATCGAGTCCCAGCCGCCCAGCCTGGCCGGGATGTAGATGACCGCGGCGAGGATGACGATGTAGATGAGCGCGTCCTTCACGAACGCGATCAGCGCGGGGGCCCGCAGGCCGGACTGGTAGGTGTAGGCGGCCAGGATCGCGAACGCGATGATGATCGGCAGGTGCCCGGTGATGCCCATCGCCTTCAGCACCGCCTCGATGCCGACGAGCTGCAGCGCGATGTACGGCATCGTGGCCACCAGCCCGGTGATCGCGATGGCCAGCGCCAGCGTCGGCGACCCGAACCGGGCCCGTACGAAGTCGGCGGGGGTGACGAACCCGTGCACGTGCGAGACCGACCACATCCGCGCCAGCACCAGGAACACCAGCGGATAGACCACCACCGTGTACGGCAGCGCGTAGAAGCCGAGCGCCCCGGAGCTGAACACCAGGGCGGGCACCGCCACGAAGGTGTAGGCGGTGTACAGGTCGCCGCCGATCAGGAACCAGGTGATCCAGGAGCCGAAGCTGCGCCCGCCCAGGCCCCACTCGTTGAGGCTGGCCAGGTCGTCGGGCCGCCGCCAGCGCGCGGCCACGAATCCCATGCCGCTGACGAGCAGGAACAGCGCGATGAAGACGACCAGCTCGGTCGTGTGCCCGCTCACTTGGTCATCCTGTAGACGATGGTCGTGGACACCACGCCCACCGCGATGAACGCGATCTGCAGCCAGTAGAAGAGCGGGAAGCCGAACAGGCGCGGCTCGTCGGCGTTGAACAGGAACGTCAGCAACGGCAGCACGATCGGCAGGACCAGCAGCCAGTTCCACGGGCTGCGGTCGGTGCGTGGCTGCCCGGGTTCCCCGGTAGTCATCGACCCTCCGATGAGTGGATCAGAAGCCGGCTGTCACCGGATCCTGACTTCTTGTCAAGGGAGGAGATTAGCTTTACGGGGGTATTAAGCCCAATGTCCTGGATGTTACGGTTTGGGGTAAATATCGAGATGTTGTCTCGACATGTGAGACGCCGTGATCGGGCGTATCGATCGCACCCTAACGACGCCCACGGCGTTGACGGATCCTCGATCGGCGAGTGGTCGCTTACCCGCGCCGAACGGTCGGCTCCACGGGCCCGCCGGCTCAGTCGTACAGGCGGGCCATGCGGGCGGCGGCCTCCGCGGTCATCGCCCGCAGCTCCGGCGGCCCCAGCACCTCGGCCTCCGGCCCGAACCGCAGCACCTGCGAGAACGCCACCGGCACCGACTCCACTCCCAGCCGCACGGTGCCGTCGGGCTGGAGCGAGTCGAGCGCGTCCGCCAGCGCCGCGGGCTCGGCGATGTGACGCAGCATGCGCACGCCCCGCTCGGTGAGCCGCAGCGTGATCACCTCCCGCAGCAGCGACCGCTGGAACTCGGCCGACTGCTCGGCCCAGAAGGCCGCCAGGTCGAAGCCCGGCTCCCGGTCGAACGTGTCGTCCAGCACGGTGATCTCGCCGAAGCGGGGCACCCGGAAGATCAGCGTCCGGGTCTTCAGCCGGGCCACCAGATACCAGGCGCCCGCCTTGAGCACCAGCCCGTACGGCTCCAGGACGCGCGGCTTGTCCTTGTACACGGCCGCGACCCGCCGGTCGCTCCACACGGCCCTGGCCAGCGGCGCGAGGGCGGCGGGCGGCGGGGTGCCGCCGACGAACCAGCCCGGCGCGTCCAGATGGAAGCGCTGCGCCGCGGTCTCCGGTGCGTCGCGCAGGGCGGGGGAGAGCCCGGCGGCCGCCTTCAGCCGGGCCGTGGCCGCCACCTCCTGCAGCCCCATCTCGCGCAGCGCCCCCGGCACCCCCGACAGGAACAGCGCCTCGGCCTCGGCCCGGTCGAGCCCGTTGAGCCGGGTACGGAAGCCGTCCAGCAGCCGGTAACCGCCGCCCCGCCCCCGGTCGGCGTAGACCGGCACGCCCGCCGCCGACAGCGCCAGCATGTCGCGGTGGACCGTGCGCTCGGAGACCTCCAGCTCCTCGGCCAGCTCGGCCGCCGTCATCCCGCCACGGCCCTGCAACAGCAGGACCAGCGACATCAGCCTCGACGCGCGCACGGCGGCGGCACCACGGCCGAAGGCGGGTCGGGGGAGCGGAACACCTCGGCGTCGGCGGGCGCCGTCCAGCCACCCGCGCCGGGATCGGCGTCGAGGGACCGCAGCCGCACGCGTCTCATGTACCAAGGAGTAACAGATGCCGCCCGATGCTCGGTACCCCGAGGACGTCCGCCGCGCGCCGGCCGAGCCCGGCCGCGACGCGGGAAACGGGCCCGCCCCCCAGCCACAGGGGACGAGCCCGCTCACTCACCGGGCCCGCTCAGCCATGGGCCCGCGCACCTACGGGGTCGCCCGGTCGGGGCGCTCGGTGATGCGCAGCGCGTTGACGATCGTCGCGCCCTCCCGGGTCGCGAACCGCACGTTGAGCTGCCCGTCGGTCACCTTCACCGTGTACTGCCTGGACACCGCCGTGTACGTGCCCGCCTCCAGGGCCAGGTCGAGCGCCGGGATCGCCAGTTGCCCCTCGACCAGCACGTCGAAGACGCGCTTGCCCATCTGCGTGTTCCTGATGTCGGCGAAGTCCAGCTCCACCGTGTACGTCCCGGCGGGGACGCCGTCGAACCGGTACTCCAGCATCGACTCCCTGGCCGTGCGGAACAGCGTCTGGTCGGCGGTGCCCGCGATGGTCCTGGACGTGCTGTGCGTACGGTTCTGGGTGGCCACGTAGCCGTGGCCGCCCTGGACGTACTTCTTGTCGGCTGTCCAGGTGTCACCGGCGGCGTCCACGGCGTTCCTGGTCGCGCCGGCGTCGATGGCCACCTGGTGCTTGGGCACCACGACCGTCACCGTGATCTCGATGGTCGGCTGCCGCCCGCTGGCGGACTTGACCAGCAGCTTGCCCGTACGGAACGTGCCCGGCGCCACCCCGGCGCTCGACACCGCCACGTTCAGCGTCGCCTTCTGCCCCTTGGCCAGCTCGCCCGCCGTCGGCGTCACCGTGAACCACGACTCGCCGCTCACTGTGTACGGCGTCGCCGTGCCCAGGTTCGTCAGCTCCACCGTCCGCGTGCGGTTGGCGTCGGCGGGCAGCACCACGGTCAGCTCCCCTACCGACGCGCTCACCCGGCCCGTGACCAGCGCCGTGTCGATCCGCGTCACCGAGGCCGCGGCCACCGTGACCGGCTGGGTGAAGGTGCCGTAGTGCTCCTTGGCCACCTCGACCTCGTAGTCCCCGGCCAGCACCTGGCCGTAGAAGGCGCCGTCGGCGCCGGTGGTGAGCGTGGCCACGTCGCCCACCTTCACCGTCGCCCCGGCGACCGGGTCGCCGTCGTTGGCGTCGGTGACCTTGCCGGTGACCAGGCCGTGCCGGCTGGCCCGGAACGCCAGGCCCTGCCCGGTGGACAGCACCGGCTCGTTGAAGGAGTACATCAGCGCGTCGTTCCCGGCGGCGTTCTCGATGCCGATCGTGGCCTCGGAGCCCCGGTCGCGCGCGCTCTCGATGTCCTTGTACCGGAAGGCGATCGAGCCGTCCTCACCCAGCAGCGCCGCGAACGACACCCGCTGGGCCGTCTCGCTGTAGAAGCTGACGTTGCGCCACTCCACCACGAACGTCCGGTGCGGCGCGGTGCCCGTCACCGCCGTGTACACCCCGGCCTGCGCGTCCACCACGAGGTCGTCCCAGTACGGGTAGAGCGCGTTGTTGGGCGTGCCCGTCGTCGGCAGCCGCCCGTTGCTGCCCGTCGTGACCCGGTCGGTGGCGAACGTGACGAACCCGTTCGTGCCGATCCACGCCCTGCCGTATCCGGTGCCGTAGTACGGGACCGGGAACGGCAGCGTCACCTGCACGGCCTCGTCGTCGCCGGTCAGCGCCAGCTTCTCGGCGCCGGACGGGAACTGCTGCGCCCCGACGGAGCAGGTGTAGCCGAAGTTGTCGCCGCGCAGCGGCAGCTCGATGTCCTGGACCACGTCGCCGGTCACGGTGACGGCCGCCCTCCCACCGCTGGAGCAGCGGGAGGCGGGGGTCACCACCAGCTCGTACGACCCCTGCGGCAGCGTCAGCCGGTAGCGGCCCGACGCGTCGGTCACCGCGCTCGCCGGTGTGCCGGAGGCGGCCACGGTCGCGCCGGGCTCCGGCGTGCCCGCCGTGGTGACCGTGCCGGAGACCGTCCCGCCCGGCAGCACGGTCAACGGCACGTCGGCCGTCGCGCCCTGGTCGGCGGCGATCGTGACGTCCGCGGCGGCCGGCTCGTAGCCGAACCGCTCCGCGGTGAGCCGGTAGTCGCCCGGCAGCAGGCGCGGGATGGCGTACCTGCCGTCCGCGCCGGTGACCACGGTACGGGTCAGCGGCCCGGTGACCGTGACCGTCACCCCCGCCAGCGGCTCGCCGCCCGAGGTGACCACGCCGGACAGGTCGCCCAGGCCCTCCTCAGGAGCGGCCAGCACGGCGGCGTGGGCGTCGAGCCGGCCCTCGCCCCACACGTTGTTGTCGGCCGCGGTGCCGCCGCAACTGGTGTCGGAGACGTCCACGGCGGTGGTGTCCAGCAGCGGCCTGGTGGCGGCCACGTCGCCCTGCAGGCGCGGCGCGGCCGACCAGATCAGCGCCACCGTGGCCGCCACGTGCGGCGAGGCCATCGACGTGCCGGTGTAGCTGTCGTAGTCGTTGCCCGGGGTCGAGGAGCGCACGTTGACGCCGGGGGCGGCGATGTTCGGCTTGATCTCGCCGTTCTCGCCCTCGCCCTTGCTGGAGCGGGAGTACAGGGCGTTGTTGACGTCGAAGGCGCCCGCGCTGTACGAGGTCACGTACTGGCCGGGCGAGCCGCTGGTGCGGCAGGCCGGGCCCTCGTTGCCGTTGGAGAAGGCCGGGAAGATCCCCGCCGCGACCCACGCGTCGACGACCTCCTTGTAGAACGGGTCGAACCCGTTGCCGCCCCAGGAGTTGTTGACGATGTCCGGCGCCAGGTCGGGGCGCGGGTTCTGGCCGTTCAGGTCGGTGGGCCGGACCACCCACTCCCCGGCCGCCAGCAGGGAGGCGTCGGTGCAGGTGTTGACCTCGCAGCCCTTGGCCGCGATCCACTTCACGCCGGGCGCCACGCCGATGCCGTTCGCGCCGGCCATCGTGCCCATGGTGTGCGTGCCGTGGCCGTTGTTGTCGCACGGCGCAGGGCTCGAGCAGACGCCCGCCGGGTCGAACCAGTTGTAGTCATGGGTGTAGGAGCCGTCGGGGTTCCTGCCCCGGTAGCTCGCGGCCAGGTCGGGGTGGTCGAACTGGACGCCGGTGTCGATGTTGGCGACCACGATGCCCTCACCGCGGTTGCCCAGCTCGTCCCAGACGCGCGGCGCGTTGATCCGGTCGATGTTCCACTCGACGGCGTTGATCCTGGCCTGCGCAGTGCCCTGGACCGGCTTGGGGAGCGAGACGGTGCGGATCGGGTCGATGCGGTCGACCTCCGGCAGCTTGGCGATCTCGCCGGCGAGCTTCTCGTCGGCGGTCACCTTGACCGCGTTGACGATCCAGTAGGGGGTGTAGTCGGCGTTGCGGGAGTCGAGCAGCTTGCGCAGGCCCTCCTGAGAGGTCTTGGCCTGCTCTTCCTTGGCCTCGAAGACCATTTCGGCCTTCGTCTCCTTCGCGACGGCCCGGCGGGCGCCGCTCAGGTCGGTGCTGCCCTTCATCCGGACCCAGAAAGTGGCCTTGTCGTCCTGCGCGAGCCGCGCTTGGACGGTCGCGTCGATCTTGCCGGGGTCTGGCGCCGCCTGCGCCGCGGTGTGCGGGGCTAACAGACAGGCGGCGGCGATCCCGGCCAGGATCGCGCGCCAGCGAGGGGTGTGGGGCACTGGCTCTCCTTCACGACATCGTGAGAGGTGATCTTTACGTCTCTGCCGAGAAGGGTGAAGAGATCTTGTCGGGAAAGCAATAGGTGTCGTGAAACGTTACTTAGCCAGTCGAATCGAAATCTGGTCGGCTGAAATGTCGCCATATGCCGTGGTCAGGTCTTTTCCCTTTCGCCGGGTACCGCCCGGTAGCCGACCTGCCTCATGACGGCCGCCAGGTAGGCGGCGATCCGTTCGGGGTCCTCGTCGTCGGGATAGGTGCTGACGTGGTGCACGACCGCCGCGGTCAGCATCTCCTGCAGCACGTCGAGGTCCACGTCACGGGGGAGCCGTCCGAGGTCGCGGGCCTGGCACAACATCGCGCGCACCATCGCCGCCCGCCGCCCGCCGTTGACCATCCGGTAGGTGGACACCAGCTCGGGGTAGTCGTCGCGGCTGCCGAACAGGCGGCGCAGCAGGCGCCGGTGGCGGGGGACCGCCAGGTACGCCGCCCAGTCGCCCAACATGTGCTCCACGTCGCGCCACCCGGTGAACTCGGGGTCGTGGTCGTGGTTGGCCCACTCCAGCGTCCGTACCAGCATGGCCGTCTTGTCCGCGAACCTGCGGTAGACCGTCGCCCGCGTCACCCCCGCCCGCCTGGCCACCTGCTCGATGCTGGCCTGCTGCGCGCCCTGCTCGATCAGCACGTCGAGCGCGGCGGCCATGATGGCCAGGTCGGCCTCCTGGCTGCGCGGGCGGCCCGCCGGGCGTGTGGTCATGGCGCGTCCCAGGTGACGGGCAGCCGGTGCACGCCGTAGATGAGCATGTCGGTACGGAGCGGCACCTCCTCAGGCGCCACCGCCAGGCGCAGCGACGGGAACCGGGCGAACAGCGCAGGGAAGGCCGCCCGCATCTCCACCCGGGCGAGCTGCTGGCCCAGGCACTGGTGCACCCCGTGGCCGAAGGCGACGTGCCCGCCGCCCGCCCGGCCCAGGTCGAGCTGGTCGGGGTCGGGGAAGCGGCCGGGGTCGCGGTTGGCCGCCTGGATGGAGAGCGTGACCGTCTGCCCGGCCCTGACCAGCTCGCCGCCCAGCTCGACGTCCTCCAGCGCGGTGCGTACGAGGAAGGGCACGATGCTCAGATACCGCAGCAGCTCCTCCACCACCTGCTCGGCCCGCTCCGGCTCCGCGCGCAGCACGGCCGCCTCCGCCGGGTGCCGCAGCAGCGCGAAGGAGCCCAGCGCGATCATGTTGGCGGTGGTGTCGAGACCGGCGCCGAGCAGCATGAACCCGATGTTGGTCAGCTCCTCGTCGGTCAGGTCGCCGCCGGTCAGCCCGCTCAGCAGGTCGTCGCCCGGCCGCGCCCGCTTGGCCCCCACCAGCTCGCTCATGTGGGCCCGCATCGCCAGGTACGCCGGGATCTTCTCCTCCTGCGGGAGGTCCGCGCGCATGAGCGTGGCGCTCTGGGCCATGAACGACGCGCGGTCCTCCTCCGGCACGCCGAGCAGCTCGCAGATCACCACGGCCGGGATCGGCGCCGCGAACGCCGCCACGAGGTCGGCCGGCGGGCCCTGCCGCTCCATGGCGTCCAGGTACCGCGTGGTGACCTCCCCGATCCGCTCGGTGAGCTGCCGCATCCTGCGCACGGTGAACTCCCCGGTGAGCAGGTGGCGGTAGCGGGTGTGCTCCGGCGGGTCGGTGGAGACGAACATCCCGGGCGGCGCGGGCTGTGCGGGCGCACCGCCCGGGCCGGTGGGCAGGTGGCGCAGCTCCGACCGCGCGCTGAAGCGGCGGTCGGCCAGCACCTCGCGCACGAGGGCGTGGGAGGTGACCAGCCAGCCCACGTGCCCGTCGGCGTAGGTGAGGGGGGTGACGGGGCTGCGCCCGCGCAGCTCGGCCAGCTCGGTGGGCGGGTCGAACGGGCCGGGCCGCCCGGTGGGCAGTGCGATCGCCTCGGTCTCCGTCATCGGGGTCTCCTTTCGACCGGCGAGTACACAAATACAGTACAGCTCTGTATTGCAATCCGCGCACCGGCCCCCCGGGAACCCGGGGTCACCGCGCGGGGGTGGCGGGTCGCGTTGCGCGATCATGGTCCGGCGGTTAACCTGGGCGGTATGCGAAGTCACGCTCAGCTCCAGTGGTGGCGCCGCTCCTAGGCGGCGCGTGTTTCGCATTCCTCAACGGACGGCCGCCCCGGATGGCGGCCTTTCTCGTGTCCGCCCCCGGGGCTCGATCATTTGACGTGGTGAAGGGGCAGGAAGTGGAGACGAGCGGATATACCACCGCCGGGGGCATCGGCGTCGAGCGCGAGACACGCGAGGTGGACGAAGCCGCCCTCGAAGAGATCGTGACGTCCCTGGCGGAGCGGCGCGGCGGCGCCTTCTCCTCCGGCATGGACTACCCGGGCCGCTACAGCCGATGGGCCTTCGGCTACGTCGATCCGTGCCTGGAGCTGGTCGCCAAGGGCCGCACCATCGCAGCGTCCGCACTCAACGAGCGCGGCCGGGTCGTGCTGCCCGCCATCGCCTCCTGCCTGCTGGCCGCGGGCAAGCCGGTCACCGAGCCCACGGCCGACCGCGTCGAGGTGCACGTGCCCGAGCCCGGCCAGGATCCCGACGACCTGCTGCCCGAGGAGATGCGCAGCCGCCGGCCCACCGTCTTCACCGCCATCCGCGAGGTCATCGCCGCGTTCCGGGGCGACGACCCGCACCTCGGGCTCTACGGCGCCTTCGGCTACGACCTGGCCTTCCAGTTCGAGCCCATCCGGCAGGAGCTGGCGCGCCCCGACGACCAGCGCGACCTGGTGCTGCACCTGCCCGACCGGATCGTGGTGATCGACCGGCAGCGCGAGTCCTGCGTCGAGCACCGCTACGAGTTCGTCGTCGACGGCACGAGCACCCGCGGCCTCGAGCGCACCGGCGACAGCGCCGCCCCCGTCACGCCCGCCGAGCTGCCGCGAAACCCGGCGAAGGGCGAATACGCCAAGGTCGTGGCCGCCGCCAAGGAGAAGTTCAAGCGCGGCGACCTGTTCGAGGTCGTGCCCGGCCAGGTCTTCCACGCCGCCTGCGCCGACCCGCCCGCCTTCTACCGCGGCCTGCGCAAGAGCAACCCCGCCCCGTACGAGTTCATCATCAGCCTCGGCGAGGGCGAGCACCTGGTCGGCGCCTCGCCCGAGATGTACGTACGGGTCAGCGGCGACCGCGTCGAGACCTGCCCCATCTCCGGCACCATCGCCCGCGGCAGCAACCCGGTCGAGGACGCCGAGGCCATCCGCACCCTCCTGTCGAGCATCAAGGAGGAGTCGGAGCTGACCATGTGCACCGACGTCGACCGCAACGACAAGTCGCGCATCTGCGTCCCTGGCACCGTCAAGGTCATCGGCCGCCGCCAGATCGAGCTGTACTCCCGCCTGATCCACACGGTCGACCACATCGAGGGCAGGCTGCGTCCCGAGTTCGACGCCCTCGACGCCTTCCTCACCCACATGTGGGCCGTCACGGTCACCGGCGCACCCAAGACGTGGGCCATGCAGTTCATCGAGGACCACGAGGCCACCACCCGCCGCTGGTACGGCGGCGCCATCGGCTTCATCGGCTTCGACGGCTCCATGAACACCGGCCTGACCCTGCGTACCGCGCAGATCAGGAACGGCGTGGCGACCGTCAGGGCCGGGGCGACCCTGCTGTTCGACTCCGACCCCGAGTCCGAGGAGCGCGAGACCGAGCTGAAGGCCAGCGCCCTGCTCGGAGCCCTGGCCGCGGTCAACCAGCCCGACACCGTGCCCGTCGCCGAGCCCAGGCCGCAGCCGGGCCAGGGCATGAAGGTGCTGCTCGTCGACCACGAAGACTCCTTCGTCAACACGCTGGCCGACTACTTCCGCCAGGAGGGCGCCGACGTCGTGACGCTGCGCCACGGCTTCCCCGCGCACCTGCTCGACGAGATCGCGCCCGACCTGGTGGTGCTCTCGCCCGGCCCCGGCTGGCCGACCGACTTCGGCATGTCGGCCCTGCTGGAGCAGATCTACGCCCGCGACCTGCCGGTGTTCGGCGTCTGCCTGGGGCTGCAGGCCATGGTGGAGCAGGCCGGTGGCACGCTGGAGCTGCTCGACTACCCCGAGCACGGCAAGCGCGGCCGCGTCTCCCGGCTCGGCGACGGCGCGCTGCTGGAAGGGCTGCCGGAGGAGTTCACCGCGGCCCGCTACCACTCGCTGCACGCCAAGCGGGCCGGGGTCGTCGGCTTCACCCCGACCGCGCTGACGCCCGACGGCAACGTCATGGCCATCGAGGACACCGAGCGGCGGCGCTTCGCCGTACAGTTCCACCCGGAGTCGATCCTGACCCAGGAGGGCGGCGCGGGCGCGAAGGTCATCGCGAACGTCCTGCGCCTGGCACGCAGATAGGAAAAACCCGGGCGGGAGCGTGCGGGGCCCCCTAGAGTCTCCGCATGCTCCCCGTAGACCTTCCCGACACGGTGCGTGACGCGCTGCTGGCCCCGCTCGTCGACCACCACTGTCACGGGGTGCGCCGCGACGACCTGGGCAGAGCCCAGTTCGAGCTGCTCATCGGCGAGGGCGCGGGCCTGGCGCCGCCGGGCACCACCCACTTCGACACGCCGTTCGGCGCGGCGGTGCGCCGCTGGTGCGCGCCGCTGCTCGACCTGGAGCCGCACGCGCCGCCCGCCGTCTACCTGGCCCGCCGGGCCGAGCTGGGTGCGGGCGAGGTCAACCGGCGGCTGCTGGCCGGTGCGGGCGTGGTGGCGTTCCTGGTCGACGGCGCTCAAGAGGACGTGCAGGGCGACCGCTCAGGGGAGTTCCCCGAGGCGGCGGAGCTGCTGGGCGCCGCCGAGATGGGCCGCCACGGCGGCGCCGCCGCCGACGAGCTGGTACGGATCGAGCGGATCGAGCGCGACGTGGCCGAGACCGCGCAGCTCGCCGTCGACTACCTCGACGACCTCGGCGAGGAGCTGGCGGTCAGGGCCGCCAGGGCGGTCGGACTCAAGACGGTCATCGGCTCCCGGTACGGGCTCGACCTCGACCCCGTCAGGCCGTCCAGGGGCGCGGTGATCGCCGCGGCCAACCGGCGCCTGGCCGACCCCAAGGAGCGGCTGACGGACCCGGTCCTGCTGCACTACCTGCTGTGGAGCGCGGTCGACGTGGCCAGGGAGCGGGGGCTGCCCGTGCAGTTCCACACCGGGTTCGGCGGGCCGCCAGGGCGTGGGGCGGCCGAGCCGTTCCGTGCCGACCCGGCCAGGCTGACCGCGTTCGCGGGGGCGTTGCAGCCGCTCGGCGTGCCGATGATCCTGCTGCACTGCTACCCGTTCCACCGCCAGGCGGCGTACCTGGCCGGGGCCTTCCCGCACGTGTACGTGGACGTCGGGCTCGCGCTGCCGCACACCGCCGCCGCCTCGGCCCGGGTCGTCGACGAGCTGCTGGAGCTGGCGCCGTTCCACAAGCAGTTGTTCAGCTCCGGCTGCCGCGGCCTGGCCGAGACCGGCTACCTGGGCGCGCTCTACCACCGGCGCGCGCTGGCCGCCGCGCTCGGGTCGCGGGTGGCGGCGGGGGAGTGGAGCGCCTCCGACGCCGCCAGGGTCGCCCACATGATCGGCTCGGGCAACGCCCGGCGCGTCTACCGCCTGTGACCTGGCTGCCCGGACGCGCCGTAGGATCGTCGGAGGCAGGGGTGCCGAGTCGCGCGCGACGGCGCGACCTGGTTTGCTTGGGCCGTCACACTCCCAACCGTCACACTGCCGAACCGAGCGGGGGCTCCCCATGCGCACTGTCGAACCCGAGGTCTTCATCGTCGCCCGTCCGGCGCTCGACTACGACGAGCTGGCCCGCTACCTGGGCGAGGTCGGCGGCGAGAGCTGGCTGGAGCGGCTCGACCGCGGTGATCTCGACGCACAAAACCTCGCCGAGTTCGCCGGCCGGCTCTGCTACCGCTCGTTCGAGCCCGGCCTCAACCCCAACGTGGTGCGGATCCGGGAGAACCAGGACGAATACCTGCGCAACATCCTGGCCAGCGCCCACGGGTCGGTGCTCGAACACGTCAGCTTCAGCTTCGTCCTGCACAACGTCAGCCGCGTGCTGACGCACGAGCTCGTACGCCACCGGCCGGGCGTGGCCATCTCGCAGGAGTCGCTGCGTTTCGTCCGCCTCGACGAGCTGCCGTTCTGGTTCCCGGAGTGGGCCCGCGAGGACGACGAGCTGATGAAGCGGGCCACGGCCGTGCTGGAGCAGCTCGAGCAGTTCCAGCTCTGGATGGCCGGGCACTTCGGGCTCGACGAGGAGGGCGTGAAGTTCTCCGAGAAGAAGCACCGCACGTCGTTCATGCGCAGGTTCGCCCCTGAGGGCGTGGCGACGGGGCTGGTCTGGACCGCGAACGTGCGCACGCTGCGGCACACGATCGAGGCCCGCACCGCGGCCGGGGCGGAGGAGGAGATCCGGATGCTGTTCCAGCGCATCGGCGAGCTGATGCGCAAGGAGGCCCCCGCCCTCTTCGGCGACTACGTGGTCGAGGACGGGGCCTGGGTCCCGGGCTGGCGCAAGGTCTGAGCCCTCCCGGGGGTGCTGAGAGGCGCTAGGCGAGCGCGGGGAGCACGTAGACCTCGGCGCCCGGAGGGAGGGCGCAGTCGAGACCGCCCACCCCCCGGGCGTTCTCCCCGCACACGATCATGCTGATGTGCCGGCGGATGCGCCCGTAGTCGTCGCGCAGCCGCTCCTCCAGCATCGGATGCGTGCGCCGCAGCATGTCGAGGGCCGAGCCGAGCGTGGGCGGGGAGTCGCGGTCGGCCCCGACCGCGAACACCTTGACCTCCGTGCGCCCGCTCACCCACCTGCGCAGCGAGCTTGGCAGCACGAACACGACCATCGTCACCGGTCTGGCCATCGGCTAGAGCACCGCCGCACGCACGGTGAGCACGTCGGGCAGGTGGCGGCCGACCAGCGACCACTTCTCGCCGTCGTCGCGCGAGCCGTAGACCTCGCCGTCGCGCGTGCCGAAGAACACCCCCGCCTCCGACGCGGTCATCGCATCGCGCAGCACGGCCGCGTGGACCGGCCCCTCGGGCAGCCCCGCCGAGGACGGCTGCCACGACCCGCCGGCGTCGTCGCTGCGGTAGACCTGGTAGCGGTGGCCGACCGGCGTGCGGTCGATGTCGGCGGTCAGCGGCAGCACGTAGACCGTGTCGGGCCGCGACGGGTGCACCGCGATCGGGAACCCGAAGTCGGACGGCAGCGCCGAGCCGATGTCGCGCCAGCTGCCGCCGAAGTCGTCGCTGCGGTAGACGCCGAAGTGGTGCTGGAGGTAGAGCCGCTCGGGCCGGGACGGGTGCATGGAGACCTTGTGCACGCACTGCCCGAACTCGGGATACTGCTGCCCCTCCGGCAGGAACGGGGCCCGGATGTTCTTGTTGGCGGCCTCCCACGACATGCCGCCGTCGGTCGTGCGGTAGAAGCCCGCGGCCGAGACCGCGACGGCCAGCACGTCGGGGTCGGCAGGGTGGTTGACGATCGTGTGCAGGCACAGGCCGCCGCCGCCCGGCTCCCAGCGCTCACGGTGCGGATGCTCCCACAGCCCCTCGACGAGCCGGTAGGTGGCGCCCCGGTCTTCCGAGCGGAAGAGCGCGGCCGGCTCGACCCCGGCCCACACCACGTCGGGCTCGGACGGCGAGAGGGCGAGCTGCCACACCCGGCTGAGGGTCGCCCCGGTCTTCTCGGGGAAGGCGATCGGCGGACGCTCCGCCTCCTGCCAGGACTTGCCGAGGTCATCGGAATACATGACGGACGGGCCGAAGTGGCCGTATTCGATGCCGGCCAGCAGCCGGGGCGTGGTGCCTCGCGTGTCGATCGCCACCGAGTGCACCGCGACAGTGGAGAACCGGACCGGCTCGACCTCGAAGCCGCCCCCGCCCGTCGAGCGGGCGAGGAACAGGCCCTTGCGGGTGCCGATCGCGAGCACTGCGTCACTCATAGCATCGCTCCCATGTTCGCTTGCGGCCATCGTGCCACGTGGTGGCGACAGTTTCCGAGGACTGGGAGATTCCCGCGCGGGCGGCGCTTACCTGCCAGGTAATCGAGGCGCTTCCCTCCGGTGGATACGGTGGGTGGCATGGGAGCGGTTGCCGTACATGAGGAGTCTTTCGGTGAGTTGCTGCGGTCGTGGCGGCAGCGGCGGCGGGTGAGCCAGCTCGACCTCGCCATCGAGGCCGACGTCTCCGCCCGCCACATCAGCTTCATGGAGACCGGGCGGGCCCGGCCGAGCCGGGAGATGGTGATGAAGCTGGCCGAGGAGCTGGGGGTGCCGCTGCGGCACCGCAACAGGCTGCTGGTGGCGGCCGGGTTCGCGCCGGTCTACCCCGAACGGGAGGTACGCGCCCCCGAGCTGCGGGTCGTCCGCGAGGCGCTGGACAAGATCCTGGCCGGGCACGAGCCGTACCCGGCGCTGGTGGTGGACGCCGCCTGGAACCTGGTGGCGGCCAACTCGGCGGCCGGCATGTTCATGGAAGGGGCGCCGGCCGAGCTGCTGGCGGAGCCGGTCAACGTGATGCGCCTGTCGCTGCACCCGCAGGCCATGGGCGGGCGGCTGCTCAACCTCGCCGAGGTGCGGGCCTACCTGCTGTCCCAGCTCCGGCGGCAGGCCGAGGCGTCCGGCGACGGGCGGCTGGCCGAGCTGCACGACGAGCTGGCGTCGTACGCCTACCCGGGGGTGGACCTGAACGTCGCGCACGTGCCGGGGCCCGCCGACATCCTGGTGCCGCTGCGGATCGCGGACGGTGACCGGGTGCTGTCGATGTTCACGACGATCGCGACCTTCGGCACGCCGCTCGACGTGACGGTCTCCGAGCTGGCCATCGAGACCTTCTGGCCGAACGACGAGGCCACCGCCGCCGTGTTCCGCGAGGGACTCCAGCCGAAGCCCTGACGAAACGTTCTCCAAGGTGGCCGGATCGCTCCGGGGGCGGTGGCCGCCGGTCAGCGGGCCGTGGGCAGGAACGGCGACGGAGGGTCGCCGGTCGCGATGGCCGCGTCGATGGCGACCGTGGGCGGGTCTCCGCCCGTGATCGGCAGGCCGCCCGTCACCGTGTGCGTCCGTACGTTGAGCGACCCGCCCGAGGGCGCCGCCGCGACCGCGAACACCGGGAAGGCGTTGCCGCCCGGCACCACCGAGGTGGACAGGTAGTCGCCCGCCGTGCGCCCCTGGGCTCCGGCGGCCAGCCAGTCCACCGCCATCGGCCCGTGCAGCTCCACCGGCGCCGACCAGCTCGCCCCGCCGTTGGTGGAAGAGGTGTAGGCGACGGTGAGCCGGCAGGTCGCGGGCGTGCAGGCGGCCTCGGGCAACCGGTAGTACGCCACCGCGAGCCGCGCCCTGCCGCCCGCGCTCGCGCGGTCGACGCCCAGGCCGGGGATGAAGTGGTCGCCGCCGTCCTTGGTGACCCGCAGCACGTCGCCCCAGGCGGCGCCGGTCGCGGAACGGCTCAGCACGATGTCGTTGCCCGCGCAGCCGATCTGGAAGCGGCAGTCGTGCCAGGCGACGTACACGGTGCCGTCCGCGTCCGTCTCGGCCGACGGCAGCGGCGCGGCCCGCAGCCCGCCCGCCACCGGGTGCCGCTGCACGTACGAGACCAGCACGCTCTCGTCCCAGGTCGCTCCCCCGTCGCGGGAGCGGAACGAGCGGATCTCCCCGTCGTTGCTCAGGTACGGCACCACCACGGCACCGCCCGGTCGCACCACCGGCTGCCCGCCCAGCCCGGTGGCGGAGGTCTCGGTGACGGCCCAGGTCAGGCCGCCGTCGGAGGAACGGGCGACCTTGATCGCGTTGCCCGCGCCGTGGTCGTCGAAGACGACGTAGCACCGCCCGTGGTGCGGGCTGGCGGCGGCGTTGTCGCACACGGCCCAGCTCTTGTCCAGGTCGCCCCCGGAGGCGGCGGTGACCGGGGCGCCCCAGGTGAGCCCGCCGTCCGTGGAGCGGCTGACCAGCACCGCCGCCCCCGACACCGCGCCGCCCGCGCCGCCCGCGTCGTTGAGCGCCAGCGAGGAGACCAGCCACACGCCGTGCCGGGCGTCGAAGGCCACGGACGGGTCGCTGACCCGCGCGTACGGCCCCCCGCCGAACACCGTGAGCCCCGGCAGCACGCCCTTCGCCCACGTGCCCCCGTCGTCGCCGGAGGTCGCGAACGCGACGCCGGACGCCCCCGCGTCGTGGAAGCGGCCCGTCTGCTGCGCGGTCACGATGGTCGAGCCCCAGTGGAACGTGTCGGGCCCGGTCTGGGTGCCGTGCTGGCTGGTGGCGTTGGCGTAGGCGTCGGAGCCGATCTCGGTCAGCCGGACGCCCTCCGCCGAGGCGGAGGGACCGGAGGC
Organism: Nonomuraea antimicrobica; assembly: GCF_039536965.1. Taxonomy (NCBI): domain Bacteria; kingdom Bacillati; phylum Actinomycetota; class Actinomycetes; order Streptosporangiales; family Streptosporangiaceae; genus Nonomuraea; species Nonomuraea antimicrobica. Next base: position 25,321 of record NZ_BAAAZP010000144.1, read on the forward strand.
CAGCAGCAGCGTCGCGGCCATGACGGTGACGAGTCCGCCGATTCCTCGGCGCCGGGCGGGGGATGGCACAGTCCACCTCCACTTGGCCCGCCTCCGCTTGGCGGGTCAATATCCAGATGGCACCGTCCGGCGCGCGCTGTCAACCTCCCCGCCCCGGACGACGCCTGTCTCCCACCCCCCTTTCCTCTCCCCGTCCGCGGGTCAGTGCTCGCCGGGGACGATGTCGCGGTGGATGCGGGCCAGCGGGACGCCGTCGGCCTGGAGGCGGCGTACCGTCTCGTTGACCATGGCGTGCGGGCCGCACACGTACACGTCGTGCTCGTCCCAGCGGTGGAAGCGCTGCACGACCTCGGGCAGGTGGCCGCGCATGCCGTCGTAGGCGGGCTGGTCCGACACCACCGGCAGCACCCGCAGCCAGGGGAACGACGACTCCATCCTGATCAGGTCGGGCAGGTCGTAGAGCTCGCCGGCGGTGCGGGCGCCGTGGAGCAGGTGGATGTTGGGACGGCGGCCGGAGGCGATGACGGACTCGACGATCGCCTTCAGCGGCGCCAGGCCCGTGCCGCCCGCCACGCAGAGCACGTCGCGCTCGCTCTGCTCGTCCGGCGTCATCGTGCCCATCGGCGGGCCCAGCATGAGGGTGTCGCCGATGCGGGTGTCCCTGATCAGGGTGGTCGAGACCCAGCCGCCGGGGACCGACCGAACGTGCAGCCTGATCGTGTTGTCGGGGCGCGGCGCGTTGGCCACCGAGTACGTCCGCCACACGCGCGGCCAGCGGGCCGTCTGCACGGTGACGTACTGGCCCGGCAGGTACGGCAGCGGCTGCGCCGGCCGCAGCGTGACCACCGCGATGTCCGGGTGGCGTAGCTCGTGGTCGACCACCTCGGCCGGCCACCAGGCGGGGGAGGTCCCCGCGTCCGACTCGGCCGACTCGATCATGAGATTGGCGGCGGCCGTGTACGCCGCCACCCAGGCCGCCTCGATCTCGTGGGTCCACACGTCCGCGGCGAAGCACCGGATGGTGGCCAGCAGGGCGTTGCCGACGGCCGTGTAGTGCTCGGAGAGCACGCCGTACTTGCGGTGGTCGCGGCCGAGCTGGCCGAGGAAGGCCGCGAGGCTGTCCGGGCTGTCCAGGCTCCACACGATCCTGGTCAGCGCGCTGAACAGGCGGTCTCGCTGGACGTCCATGGCCGGCGGGAACATGCCCCGTAAGTGCGGGTTCTCGGCGAACAGCCGGCCGTAGAAGTAGGCCGTGGCCTTGTCGGCCTGCGGCTCGACGACAGAGAAACTCTCTTTCACCAGGCGCGGATTCAACGACATATATCCAATCCCCACTTTTTGACCGGAGACAATTTCCGGTCCTCGTCGTTCACCTCCCTGACGCTCCGGGTCGCGAGCGCCGGACCCCTCCCCGGCATGCCCTGCGCTCGAAATCGAGTCTTACACCGCCGATGACGCGTCACAACCGTTTCCCCCAATACGGTGCGAAGCCCAACTATCGGTAGCGGTTTCGTGATTCTCCGCACGCTATGTGCACGGTATTTCGGGCGCCGAATGCGAATATCACTAATATTCGTATTCTTTGGGAGCGCGAGGTTCTTGGGAGACCTCGACACGGAGGGAACGCGCCGGGGTCAGGCGCGGCTGTCGTGCTCTTCCTGGGCGGCCAGGACGCCCGGCGTGGCGCGGGCGATCCACTCCATCAGCCCGCACAGGTGCCCGACCGCCTCCCGGCCGGCCGGGGTGAGGGAGTAGGTCACCCTCGGGGGCGTGGTGGGCTCCACGAACCGGTCGATGAGGCCGTCCCTGCCCAGCACCCGCAGGTTCTGGGCGAGCATCTTCTCGCTGATGCCGCCGATCGTGTCGCGCAGCCGGTGGAAGCGCAGCGGGCCGTCGTTGAGCGCGACCAGCACGAGCACGCCCCACCGGCTCGTGACGTGGTCGAGCACCTGCCGCCCTGGGCAGTCGTCCTTGAACAGGTCCGCGGCCTCCATGTTCGGAGCTTACCCCAAGGTACGTACTTACCAAGAGTAAGCTGCTGCCGTAACGTGGGCCGCATGACCACATTGACCGTCGACATCTGGTCCGACCTCGTCTGCCCCTGGTGCTACGTCGGCAAGCGCCGGTTCGACAAGGCGCTGGCGGCCTTCCCCGGGCGCGACCGCGTACGGGTGCGGTGGCGCAGCTTCGAGCTCGACCCCGACGGCAGTCGCGAGCCCTCGCTCACCCTGCCGGAACGCAGCAACCGCGATCTCGGGGGCGACCGGGCCGAGACCGACCGCCGCATGGCCATGCTCACCCAACTGGCCGCCGAGGAGGGCCTCGTCTACCGCCTCGACCGGGCCAGGGCCGTCAACAGCTTCGACGCCCACCGCCTGATGCAGTACGCCGACCGGAAGGGCAGGGGGGAGCAGGTGCGCGAGCGCCTGATGAGCGCCTACGTCGCCGAGGGGGCGATCATGTCCGACCTCGCCACCCTCGTCCGGCTGGCGGCGGAGGGCGGCCTGGACCCGGGCGCCACCCGGGCCGTGCTCGACGGCGACGCCTTCGCCGACGAGGTCAGGGCCGACGAGCGGCGGGCAAGGGAACTGGGCGTGTCGGGGGTGCCGACGTTCGTCTTCGGGGAGCGGTACGCCGTCTCGGGGGCCCAGCCGGTCGAGGTCTTCGCCGAAGTGCTCGGCCAGGCCCTGGCCCTCACCGAGGCGGGCGGGGGCCGGTGACGGCGGCCGGGTGAAAGCGGTTTCCGCAGCCTGCGCGGGGGCGTACCATCCGGCCATGGCAGTCCTGCATCCCAGGCGGGTCGCTTGGGAAGGCGCGCGAACGTTCGCCTTCGCCGCCACCACGGACGCCTACTGGTGGCTCAGCGACACGCTGGGGCACTACCTGGGGCTCATGTACCAGCTCCAGCTCTGCGAGACGCGGCTGCGGCTCCAGGCGGACGCCGACGCCCTGTACGCGGAGGCGGGGGCCTGGCGCGCCCGCCTCGACGCCCTCCTCGACGCCCAGCCGGGAAAGGCGGCCATCCTCACCCAGGTGATCGACGAGACCACCGCCCGTCTCCCCTGATCGCCGCCAGGCGTGGCGAGCGGGACCGGGGCCGCGCTCGGCCGGCTCCGCAAGGCCGGATGAGGTGGGCGGAATCGGGTGAGTCACCTGCCGGGGGAGGCAAAGGATGGGCGGGGATCTTTGGGATGGGTGACAAACCGGAAAGACTGTGCGCCATGATGGGGCATGCGACCGTCACCGCAGAACCTGCCGACGGCCGCAGGAACTTCTCCATGCCCCCCTGGAGGTCGCATGTCCCGACCGCTGATCGGTATCACCTCCTACTTCGAAGCGGCCCGCTGGGGCGACTGGGTGCGCGAGGCCGTGCTGTCTCCGCCGTCCTACGCCAAGGCGGTGGGGCGGGCGGGGGGCGCGCCGGTCCTGGTTCCGCCGCTCGGCCCGCAGGCGGCCGACGACTACGTACGCGGGCTGAAGGGCATCGTCCTGGCCGGCGGCGTGCCGGTCGGCGCCGACGCCTACAACGGCGAGCCGGACCCGCGCGCCCAGGAGCCGCAGGCCCAGCGCGACCGTTCCGAGCTGGCCCTGGCGCGGGCGGCCGTCCGCGCCGACCTGCCCATCCTGGCCGTCGCCCGCGGCATGCACGTGCTCAACGTCGCCCAGGGCGGCACGCTCATCCCGTGGCTGCCCGAGGTGCTCGACAGCGACCGCCACGCCGAGCCGGGGGGCGCCCACACGATCCAGGTCAGCGTCTCCAGCAAGCTCGGCAAGGCCGTCGGCGACCGGGTCGAGGTCAACGCCCCGCACCACCAGTCCGTACGCCGCCTCGGCACCGGCCTGCTGGCCGTGGCCTGGGCCGAGGACCAGATCGTGGAGGGCGTCGAGCTGCAGGGACACCGCTTCGGCGTGGGCGTCCAGTGGCACCCGGAAAGAGGGACCGACACCCGGCTCTTCGATGCGTTCATCGAGGCGGCCCGCTAGGCTGCGATCATGCCGCTGCACCCCCAGGCACGCGAGTACGTCGCCAGGAATCCGTCGGATCTCAACACCGACCTGGCGCTCCTCGATCCGGCCCGGATCGAGGAGATGCGTGCGCACGACACCCTGGCCGGCCACCGCGGGCCGCAGACGAAGCTGCCCTTCGTCCGCGACGAGCAGGCGGAGGGCGTGCCGATCCGCATCTACCGGGCCGACCCCGGCGACGGCCTGCTGCCCGTCCTGGTCTACTTCCACGGCGGCGGCTGGGTCTTCGGCAGCGTCAAGCGCAACGACCCGGTTGGCCGCGACCTGGCCATCCGCACCGGCGCCGTGGTGGTCTCGGTCGACTACCGGCTGGCCCCCGAGCACCCGTTCCCGGCCGCTGCCGACGACGCCTGGACGGTGGTGCGCGACATCTTCGCCCGCCCCGCCTTCTACCAGAGCAACGGCAGCGTGGCCGTGATCGGCGACAGCGCGGGCGGCAACCTGGCCGCCGTGGCCGCCTGGCAGGCCCGCGACGCCGGGCTGAGCCTGGCCCACCAGGTGCTCGTCTACCCGGTGCTCGACGTGGCCATGGACACGCCCAGCTACGTCCTGCACGCCAAGGGCTACGGGCTCGACGCCGAGGAGATGGCCTGGTTCGCCCGCCAGTACGCCGACGGCGTCGACCCGGCCGACCCCCTGCTGTCCCCGCTGCGCCTGCCCGACGTCTCCGGCCTGGCCCCGGCCACCGTCGTGACCGCCGAGTACGACGTGCTCCGCGACGAGGGCGAGCGTTACGCCGCCCGGCTGGCCGAGGCGGGCGTCCCGGCCGAGCTGCGCAGGTTCGAGGGCGCGGTGCACAGCTTCTTCGTCCTGCCCGGCCTGTTCGACCAGGCCGTCGAGGCCCGCGAATACGTCGCGGACCGGCTGCGGGAGTCCTGGTGAACGACGTCTACGAGCGCTACGCCAAGCTGCGGCTCGACCACCCGGCCGAGGGCGTGCTGCGCATCACGATCAGCGAGCCGGGGCGGCTCAACGCCGTCGACGCCACCGCCCACCGCGAGCTGGGCGAGATCTGGCGCGACGCCGACCGCGACGACGCCGTACGCGCGATCGTGGTCAGGGGCGAGGGCCGGGCGTTCTCGGCGGGCGGCGACCTGTCCATGATCGAGGAGATGACGCGCGACCACGCCACCCGGCTGCGCGTGTTCGCCGAGGCCCGCGACATCGTCTACAACGTGCTCAACTGCTCCAAGCCGGTCGTCTCCGCCGTCGAAGGGCCGGCCGTGGGCGCCGGGCTGGCCGTGGCGCTGCTGGCGGACATCTCCGTGGCGGGCCGCACGGCGCGCATCATCGACGGCCACACCCGGCTCGGGGTCGCGGCCGGCGACCACGCCGCGATCGTCTGGCCGCTGCTGTGCGGCCTGGCCAAGGCCAAATACCACCTCCTGCTGTGCGAGCCCGTCTCGGGCGAGCAGGCCGAGCGGATGGGCCTGGTGAGTCTCTGCGTCGACGACGACGAGGTGCAGGACAAGGCGATGGAGATCGCCGTCCGGCTCGCCGCGGGCGCCCAGGAGGCGATCAGGCTCACCAAATACTCGCTCAACAACTGGCTGCGCCTGGCGGGCCCGTCGTTCGACGCCTCGCTCGCGATGGAGTTCCTCGGCTTCACCGGCCCCGACGTGTCGGAGGGCGTACGCGCGCTGCGGGACAAGCGGCCTCCGTCGTTCGGCTGACCGGCTGGTGTGCTCGTCCGGCCCTCGGGTAGGCGGGCCTCATGAAGGACAACGACAGGGTGGACCTGTTGCGCCGGCACCAGGAGATCAGGGCCCTGCTCACCGAGGCCGAGAACGCCGCCTCGGACCACCGGGCAGGGGCATTCCCGTGGCTGGTGCGGTTGTCGGCGTCCACGAGGCAGCAGAGGAGGAGGTCAGCCATCCGCACGCCCGCCGCGAGCTCGATCATGGAGGCGACGTGATCGACCGGCGGCAGGCCGCGACAGGGCCGCGGCGAGAAGTGCCACAGAGCAACGGCCGCAGCGAAAGCCGCGGGAGGTCCGGGCGCTCGTGCCCCGAGGAGGTTGAGCAGCAGCCTCCCGGCCACAAGGGCGCGGCCCGCTCGATCCGGGCGCCGGTCGGGCGGCCCGGACACCCCGCTCACCTGTGGCCGGCCCGCCGCCCGGACACCGCAGGGGCAACCACCTGAACACCGGCCACACGCGCCCCACGCGCGTTCGGCGGGTGGCTCAGCGGGGCCTGCGGGCGTGGAAGACGAAGGCCGGAGGGGTGTTGCGCCAGACCGTACGCCCAGGCACGACCTCCTCGAACCGCTCGGCCAGCAGCGCGCGGAACCGCCGCGCCGAGCTGAGCGGGATGGCGTGGATGTAGGAGAACGTCGTGAACGCCGCCCCCGGGCTCATCGCCCCCGTCACCGCGCCCAGCAACTCGTGCTGCAAGCCCTCGGGGAACGCCGCCCACGGCAGCCCGCTCACCACCACCTCCGCCGGCCCCAGCCCGCGCTCGGCGAGCAGGTCGCTCAGCCGCGAGGCGTCGTCGTGCGCCACGTCCACCGCGGGATAGCGTTCGGCCAGCAGCCCCGCCATCGCCTCGTTGAGCTCCACGGCCAGATGGTGGCCGCGCCCGCCCAGCCGCTGCTGGATCTCCGCCGTGAACGGGCCGGTGCCGGGCCCGAGCTCCACCACGATCGGCTCGCCCCGCTCCGGGATCGGGGCGCAGACCGCCGCGGCCAGCCGCCGCGAGCTGGGCGCGACCGCGCCGATGGAGGCGGGTGAGCGCAGGAACTGGCCGAGGAAAACCGCGGTGTCGTTGGGCATGCCCCGAAACCTAGGGCCGCGACCGGCCCGCATTGCTCCCCCGTCCGGGCGGACCTGCGGCCACTTGGAGGAGGCGGGGTCCTCCGCGCGGAGGATCGGCGCATCGCACGTGGCGGATACGGTGTGTCCATGCGTTGGCGTGGTCTGCCGCTAGATGTCCTGCTCGCGGTTTCCGGGGTGGGTCTCGACCTGCTGACCACCGCGCACGCGGGCGACACGGAGCACATGCCCGCGGTGCTGAACCTTTCGATGGCCCTGCTGGTCGGCCTGCCCATGGGGCTGGTGCGCCGCTGGCCGGTCCCCGTCACCCTCTACCTGGCGGCGTTCCTGGCCGCCACCGACCTGCTCGGGTCGTTCACCTCCAACACCGCTCAGATCCTCCTGTGCGTGTCGCTGGGCGTGGCCGGATACCGCGCCGGCTTCCGCGCCACCGCCCTGGCCGTGGTCGCCAGCATCGCCGCGACCGCGCTCAACATCGCCGACCCGGGCGTCCCGCTCTCGGGCAACCTGTGGATCTACTCCGTGCTGCTGCCCGTCTTCCCGGCCGTGCTCGGCGCGTACCTGCGCAGCTCGGCCGAGCGGCTGGACGAGCGTGACGTCACCCCCGACGCGCTGCTCGCCGCGGGCGGCGTGGCGATCACCGTGCTCAGCACCTGGACCACCTGGCACTCGGGCACCCTGCCGGTCTGGGTGGTCGGCCTGCTGGCCGTGGTGGGCGGGCTGTCGCTGGGCGTCGCCAGGCGGCTGCCCGGCCTGGTCTTCCTGCTCCAGGGCGTGCTGCTCGTCTCGGCCGACACCTATCTGAACGACGCGGTCAACACGTGCGTGATCCTCACCCTGATCGCGGTCGGGGTGTTCGCCATGCGGGTGGTGTCCTGGGCCTGGACGATCGCCGCGTACATGACGGGCTGCCTGCTGACCGCGATCGCCGTCGTCGGCGACGACACCGACATCACCGCCTTCCGCGTCGGCGTGCTCATGACGCTGGTCGCCACCCCCATCGCGATCGGCCGCTACCTGGGCATGCGCCGCCACGCCGCGGCCTCCGAGCGGCTGCGCGCCGAGGAGGCGGCCCGCGCCGCGGTCGCGCAGGTGCGCGCCGACCAGCTCGCCGAGCGGGAGCGCATCGCCAGCGACGTGCACGACATCGTCGCCCACCACGTCGGAGCCATGGTGCTGCGGGCCGGGGCCGCCCGCTACACCGCCCCCGACGGCCCGGTCGCCGACGCGCTCGACGATATCCGCCAGACCGGCCACCAGGTGCTGCAGGACCTGCGTGACCTGCTCGACCTGCTGCGCGACCCCGACCGACAGCCCGACCTGCTGGCCAACCCCGCCGACGTCGTACGCGAGTCGGCCGAGCGCATGTCGGCCGCCGGGCTGGTCGTGGATCTCGTCCTCGACCCGGTGACCGACCAGGCCCCGCTCATCGCGCGCGCCTCCGCCGCGCGCATCGTCCAGGAAGGACTCACCAACGTGCTCAAGCACGCAGGCCCCGGCACCCGGGTCCGCGTCTCCGTGACCCCCTCGGACGAGGGGCTGGCCGTGGAGGTCCGCAACGGGCGTCCGCCCACCGCCATCGAACGCCTGCCCCCCTCCGGACGCGGCCTGGCCGGCATGCGCGAGCGGGTACGCGCGCTGGGCGGCACCCTCAGCGCCGGCCCCGACGGGGAGGGCGGCTGGCTGCTGGCCGCCCACCTGCCCACGCGCCTGTCGCAGGGCATCCCTCAGGGGAACGGCCAGGGGACCGGGCAGGGCGACAAACAGAGAGACAGACAGGGCGGCAGGCGGGGAAGCGGCAGGGGAAGCAACAAGGGGAACAGTAGGGGGAACGCGGCATGATCCGCGTGGTGGTGGCCGACGACCAGGCGCTCGTACGCGCGGGCGTACGGATGTTGCTGCAGGCCACGGGCGACATGGAGGTCGTGGGCGAGGCCGAGGACGGCGCCGAGGCGGTGCGCCTGGCGGAGCGCCACCTGCCCGACGTGATCCTCATGGACCTGCGCATGCCGAGGGTCGACGGCCTGGAGGCGATCAGGCGGGTGCTCGCGTCCCGTCCGGGGGCCAGGATCGTGGTGCTGACCACGTTCGCCGAGGACGGCAACGTCTACGCCGCCCTGCGTGCGGGCGCGGTCGGCTTCCTGGTCAAGGACGACGACCCGGAGCGGATGGTCGACGCCGTGCGCCGGGCGGCGGCGGGGGAGCAGCTCCTCGCGCCCTCGGTGCTGCGCCGGGTCGTGGAGCGGTTCCTGGCCGCGGAGGAGCAGGCCGCCCCGGCGGCGCCGCCGGGGCTGACCGAGCGCGAGCTTGAGGTGCTGGCCCTGGTCGGCACCGGCCTGTCCAACGCGGAGATCGCCGAGGAGCTGCACGTCGGCGTCACCACGGTCAAGACCCACATCGCCGCCGCGATGGACAAACTGGGCCTGCGCAACCGCATCCAGGCCGCCGTCGTCGCCCACCGCACCGGCCTGGTGGACGCCTCCTTCCGCCCCGTACGCCAGCCGCGCGGCGGCCCCGCGGCCTGAGAGCCGTGTCCGGGCCCCGGCAGCCGCCCGCCACCGCTAAGGTCGGAGACGTGTATGTGAAGATCTGCGGGTTGAGCGAGCCCGAGCACGTGGCCACGGCCGTCGAGGCGGGCGCCGACGCCATCGGGTTCGTCCTGACCCGCAGCCCGCGCCGGGTGACGCCCGAACGCGCGGCGGAGCTGGCCGCGCTCGTCCCCGGGCACGTGCTCACCGTCGGCGTGTTCCGTGGCGAGGACCCCGAAACGGTCAGGGAGGCGGTGCTGGCCTCGGGCGTACGCGGCGTCCAACTGCACGGCAAGCACCCGCACCGCGACTTCACCGCCCTGAAGGACCTCGGGGTGCGCCTGGTCAGGGCCGTCGACGCGCAGGCCGACCTGCGCTGCGGCGCCTACGACGAAGACCTGCTCATCGTCGACGCGCCCCACGCGGGCTCCGGGCAGCCGTGGGACTGGGCGGCCGTGCGCGGCCGGCCCTCCGGGCACTGGCTGCTGGCGGGGGGCCTCGACCCGGCCAACGTGGGCGAGGCGATCGCGGCCGCCGGGCCGTGGGGGGTCGACGTGTCCAGCGGCGTGGAGAGCGCGCCGGGCGTGAAGGACTCCGCCCTGATCGAGGCGTTCCTGCGGGCGGTCGGCAAGATCGGCGGATGAGCGCGCCAACGGCCAGGAGCGCGGCGGCCGGGTGGGGCGCGGCGGTCGGGTAAGGCGCGGGCAGGCGGCTCGAAGGGGCCGGAGCCGCCCCGCGAAGGCCGGTCACAGGCGGGCCGCTACGTTGGAGTTCCACGCAGTAGGGTCTGCAGCGTGAGTGAAACTTCCGCCGAGGACCGAATCTGGACGGTCCCCAACCTGCTGAGCTTCCTGCGTCTGCTGGGCGTTCCCGTGTTCCTCTGGCTGGTGCTCGGGCCCAAGGCGGACGGGTGGGCCATCGGGCTCCTCGCGGTGGCGGGTTTCACCGACTGGCTCGACGGGAAGATCGCGCGCGCGTTCAACCAGACCAGCAGGCTCGGGCGGATCATCGACCCGGCCGCCGACAAGCTCTACGTGTTCGCCACCCTCCTGGGCCTCCTGCTGCGTGACGTGATCCCGTGGTGGCTGGTCGCCGTCATCCTCGCGCGGGAACTCTTCGTCGCGAGTTTCGCCCCCGTACTTCGCAAACATGGCTATAGGGCACTTCAAGTGCATTTCCTGGGCAAGGCCGCCATGTTCAACCTCATGTACGCCTTCCCCCTCCTCTTCCTTGCCTCCCACGCCGGATGGTATGCCGAAACTGCGCAAATTGTCGGGTGGGCATTCGCGCTCTGGGGAACGGGACTGTACTGGTGGTCGGGGCTGCTGTACGTGGTGCAGGTGCGCCAACTGGTGAAGGCGGCCAAGAAGGAGTGATCGGGTGAAGGCGGTCGTCATGGCGGGCGGGGAGGGCACTCGGCTGCGTCCGATGACCGCCAACCAGCCCAAACCCCTGCTCCCGGTGGCCAACCGCCCGATCATGGAGCACGTCCTGCGCCTGCTCAAGCGGCACGGCATCACCGAGACCGTGGTGACCCTGCAGTTCCTGGCCGCCCTCGTGCGCAACTACTTCGGCGACGGCGACGAGCTGGGCATGAGCCTCCAGTACGCCACCGAGGACCTCCCGCTGGGCACCGCGGGCAGCGTCAAGAACGCCGCCGACCGCCTCCGCGACGCCCGATTTCTCGTGATCTCCGGCGATGCACTAACGGATATCGATTTATCCGACATGATCCGCTTTCACCGCGAAAATCAGGCTTTAGTGACCATCGGGCTCAAGCGAGTCCCCAACCCCCTCGAATTCGGGATCATCATCGTGGACGAGGAGGGCCGCGTTCAGCGCTTCCTCGAGAAACCCACCTGGGGCCAGGTCTTCTCCGACACCGTCAACACCGGCATCTACGTCATGGAGCCCGAGGTCCTCGACGCCGTGGCCCGCGGCGAGCCGGTCGACTGGTCCTCCGACGTCTTCCCCGACCTCCTCCAGCGCGGCGCCCCCATCTACGGCTACGTCGCCGACGGCTACTGGGAGGACGTCGGCACCCACGACAGCTACCTCAAGGTCCAGGCCGACGCCCTGTCCGGCCGGGTCGAGCTGGACATCGGCGGCTTCGAGCTGTCGCCCCGCGTCTGGGTCGCCGGCTCCGCCACCGTCGACCCCGACGCCGTGCTCAGGGGCCCGCTGCTCATCGGCGAATACGCCAAGGTCGAGGCGGGCGCCGAACTGCGCGAGTTCACCGTGCTCGGCAACAACGCCGTCGTCCGCGAGGGCGCCGTCCTGCACCGCGCGGTCGTGCACGACAACGTCTACCTCGGCCCCGGCGCCCACCTGCGCGGCTGCGTCATCGGCAAGAGCACCGACGTGATGGCCGGCGCCCGGATCGAGGAGAACGCGATCATCGGCGACGAATGCGTCATCGAGGCCGAGGCGTACGTCTCCAGCGGCGTCAAGGTCTACCCCTTCAAGACCATCGAGGCCGGCGCGGTCGTCAACACCAGCGTCATCTGGGAGTCGCGCGGCCGGCGCGGCCTGTTCGGCCCCAGGGGCGTCAGCGGCCTGGTCAACGTCGAGATCACCGCCGAGCTGTGCGTCCGCCTGGCCGGCGCGTACGCCACCACCCTGCGCAAGGGCGAGTACGTCGTCACCTCCCGCGACTGCTCACTCGCCGCCAGGGCGCTCAAGCGGGCGGTCATCGGCGCGCTCACCGCGAGCGCCATCAACGTGCTCGACCTGGAGGCCGCGCCGCTGCCCGTCGCCCGCTTCCACACGGCCAGGGTGTCGGCCGCGGGCGGCCTCGCGCTGCGCACCACGCCCGGCGACCCGCAGAGCGTGGACATCGTCATCATGGACGACCGCGGCGCCGACCTGCCCCCGGCCGCCCAGCGCAAGCTGGAGCGGGTCTTCTCCCGCCAGGAGTTCCGCCGCGCGTTCCCCGGCGAGATCGCCGAACTGGCCTATCCCTCCAGGGCCGTGGAGGACTACACCCACGAGCTGCTGCGCACCGTCGGCGTGAACGGCGTCGGCGACATGAAGGTCGTCGTCGACTGCGCCGGGGGCACCTCCTCGCTGGTGCTGCCCTCCCTGCTCGGCCGCGTCGGCGTCGAGGTGCTCACCGTCAACGCCCGCCTCGACGACGTCTCGCCCACCGAGACGCTCGCCGAGCGCCGCCGCGGCCTGCAACGCCTGTCGGAGCTGGTCAGCTCCTCGCGGGCGGCGTTCGGCGTGCGCTTCGACCCGGTCGGCGAGCGCATCGCCCTGGTGAACGAGCGGGGCCGGCTCATCGACGACGAACGCGCCCTGCTGGTCGTGCTCGACCTGGTCGCCGCCGAGCGCAGGGGCGGCCGGGTGGCGCTGCCGGTCACCACGACCCGGGTCGCCGAGCAGGTCTGCCGCTTCCACGGCGTACAGGTGCAGTGGACACCCACCGCGCTCGACGCCCTCACCTCGGCCGCCGCCGGGCCCGACATGATCTTCGCGGGCGACGGGCGCGGCGGGTTCGTGGTGCCGGAGTTCAGCCACGCCATCGACGGCCTGGCGGCGTTCCTGCGCCTGCTGGGCCTGGTCGCCCGCACCCGGCTGTCGCTGAGCCAGATCGACGCCAGGATCCCCGAGATACGCCAGCTCCGCCGTACCGTGCCCACCCCGTGGGCGGCCAAGGGCGCCGTCATGCGCTCGGTCATCGAGGCGGCCGAGTCCGAGCCCGGCGAGCGCCGCGTCGACACCACCGACGGCGTCCGGGTGACCCGCGACGACGGGAGCTGGGTGCTGGTGCTGCCCGCCGCCGCCGAGCCCGTCACCGATCTGTGGGCCGAGGCCGCGGACCTGGACGCCGCCCAGTCCCTGCTCGAACGGTGGGCCCGCATCGTGGAACGGGCGGCGAAACGAGCCGTTCCCGGGCCGCGGACCGGCCCTGTCACATAGCGTGATCGGAAAGGGTTTGCCGATGATGTGCCCAGAGAGTGCCGCAAGATCGTAATGTAGAAACGCGCGGCGGCATGGACCACGGGGCGGGGGCGACGGTAACTTTGTCTGCGTCCGAACCACAGTGCAGCGCCCCGCCTTGACCTTTGCCGCTGATCAGCGTAAGTTGCGGCATTCGCAAACTTGAAAAAGCGAAGCGAGGCGCGCCCCTGAGCACCGTCGCGTCTTCGCGGTAGGAGGCCGAGCCGATCGATGCCGAGCGTCTACTGCACGCAGTGCGGGCACGCCAACCCCGAGGATGCCCGTTTCTGTTCCCGTTGTGGGTCACCGCTGACCAGGCCCGAGGTCTCCGGGGACACCACGTCGACGATCTCCGTCGCGGGAATCGAGGCGTACGAGGCTGAGACAGGCGACATGCTCCTGGCCGAGCGGGCGCTCGTCGAGCAACTGCCGCCGGGCACGGCATTGCTCACGGTGACCAGGGGCCCCAACCAGGGCAGTCGCTTCCGGCTCGACAAAGAGCTGACCACGACCGGGCGCCATCCCGAGAGTGACATCTTCCTCGACGACATCACGGTCTCCCGTCGGCACGTCGAGTTCTACCGCCACCGCGGCGGCCAGTTCTCGGTGCGCGACGTGGGCAGCCTCAACGGCACCTACGTCAACCGGGAGCGGATCGAGGAGGTTCCCCTGCACTCCGGAGACGAGGTGCAGATCGGCAAGTTCCGCCTCCTCTTCCTGATGCGCGGCCACGCCGGCGTATGACTTCTCAGGCGGCACGCTCGTACATGAGCATCGGGGAGGTGCTCGCCCTCCTGCAGGGCGAGTTCCCGGATGTGACGATCTCCAAGATCAGGTTCTTGGAGGGCGAAGGGCTGATCGAGCCCGAGCGCAGCCCCTCCGGCTACCGCAAGTTCACGCATCTGCACGTGGAGCAGCTCCGGTTCATCCTCACCGAGCAGCGCGACCACTACCTGCCGCTGCGGGTGATCAAGGACAAGATGGCGGAGAGCTTCGGCCTGCCGCGCGCCGTGCAGCAGGCCCAGGAGGTCAGGCTCAGCCGGGCCGAGCTGATCGAGGCCGCCGGGATCGACGACGAGACGCTCGGCGAGCTCGAAGACTACGGCCTGCTGGCCCCCGTGGCCAGACGTTACGACGAGGAGGCGCTCAAGGTGGCCCGCACCGTGGGCGCCCTGGCCCGCTTCGGCCTGCACGCCCGCCATCTGCGTGCGGTCAAGGCCGCCGCCGAGCGCGAGGCGGGGCTGGTCGAGCAGGCCGTCGCGCCCATTCTCAAACGGCGCGCCCCGGGGGCCATCGGCGAGGCCGACGAGGTCGCCAGAGAGCTGTCCACGCTCCTGCTCGACCTGCACGCATCCCTTGTGCGGACGGGTGTCCGATCGGTCCTGGGGCGCTGAGACCGTAGCGGGCTGGGAGGCGAGGGCGCATTCCAGGCCCGCTGGGTGTTACGTTGAAGTGCAGTAGCCAGTCAACAGAAGCGATGATCGAAGAGCTGTGCCGGGTGACCGGTCAGGAATACGGAGCAGCCCGTGTTGCAGATGGAGGTCGTGGGCGTTCGAGTAGAAATGCCCACAAATCAGCCGATCGTCTTGCTCAAGGAGGCTCACGGGGAGCGGTTCCTTCCTATATGGATTGGCATGACAGAGGCCACGGCCATCGCCCTGGCCCAGGCTGAGGAGCCGCCGCCGAGGCCGCTGACGCACGATCTCTTCCGAGACGTGCTGAGCGCGCTGGGTGTCGGCTTGCGCGCGGTCAACATCGTCGCCCTGCGCGACGGCATCTTCTTCGCCGATCTGGTGTTCTCCAACGGGGTCGAGGTGAGCGCGCGGCCGTCCGACTCGATCGCGCTCGCCCTGCGCACCGGGGCGCGCATCTTCGCCAGCGAAGAGGTCGTCCAGGAGGCCGGGGTGATCATCCCCGACGACCAGGAGGACGAGGTGGAGAAGTTCAGGGAGTTCCTTGACACGATCACTCCCGAAGACTTCGGCAGGGCGGGGTAGGTATTTCAGTGCATTTACGCTTCACGACGCGCCGAGCCGGATCGTTGACTGAGCATGGTCACGGTCCTACGGTGCAAGTGAAACCCGTGGTCGCCCTTTACGAACCCCCAGATCAGGCCGCGGGATGAGAGAAAGCCGGAGGTCCGCGTGGCGGTCAGCAGCGGCGAGGGAAAGACGGCCGGCCAGGAAGATCCGGTGCGGCGCGAGAGCGCGCGGCAGCGTGCCGGGGAGCAGGGTCTGCTCTTCGACGAGCAGCCAGCGGCGGTGCCGGACGACATCGGCTACCGCGGGCCGACGGCCTGTGCGGCGGCCGGCATCACCTACAGGCAGCTCGACTACTGGGCGCGCACGGGCCTGGTGGAGCCCACGATAAGAGCCGCCCACGGCTCCGGCTCCCAGCGGCTCTACAGCTTCCGCGACATCCTGGTGCTCAAGGTCGTCAAGCGGCTGCTCGACACCGGGGTGTCCCTGCAGCAGATCCGTACGGCCGTCCAGCACCTGCGTGACCGCGGGGTCGCCGACCTCGCGCAGATCACGCTCATGAGCGACGGCGTCAGCGTCTACGAGTGCACCTCGGCCGACGAGGTGATCGACCTGCTCCAGGGCGGCCAGGGCGTGTTCGGCATCGCGCTCGGGCGGGTCTGGCGCGAGGTCGAGGGCTCCCTCGCGGAGCTGCCGGGGGAACGCGCGGCGGTCGAGGACACCGTCCCGGCCGACCATCCCGCTGACGAGCTCGCCCGTCGCCGCCGCGCCCGGCGCATCGGCTAGGCGCCTCCGACCCTCTTCGACGGCCCCTCCCGCGCCTGGACGGGGCCTCGCGCCCGGGGCGCCGCCGCCCCCGTAGGCGCCTTCCGCACCGGCGCCGAGCGCCTCACCGGCCTCCATGCCACGTCACATGGCACAGCCCGGCCGTACAGGGCACAGCCCGGCCACACCTGGCGCAGCCCGGCCACCGCGAAACTCCCGCCACCCCGGCCGCACCCGCCACACCGCGCTCCCATGACCCACGGCTCTTGAGGGCCCGCCCGAGGCGGGCCGCGTCCGTCGCTCCGGAGCGCCTGACGGGTTTCGTGCCCGTGACCTCCGCCTCACGGCAAAGACTTTGCGACGTGCGGAAGGGGGCATGCGGTGCGGTGAGCGGCAATCGCGGCTTACCGTAGTAATCTAGGACAGCAAGGCTGACGACCCCGTGCGGGAGAGTCCCCGGGCCCCCAGGGCGCCGGGGCGCCGAAGGAGCAACCCTCCCCGGAATCTCTCAGGCATCTGTACCGCTCGGGCGAGGCAACTCTGGAAAGCAGGCGCGCCCGCCAGGCGTGCCTCACCGACGGTGCAAGCCCTACCGCGGGGTGAAGCTCTCAGGTCGCGGCACCGTGCACATCGCGGGCCCGCGCTGACAGAGGGGGAGATCCGGCACTCGCCCGCGCCCTGGCGCCGGTCTCCATAAGCCTCGGGAGGCACACCCCATGACCGATCTGTCAGCTCCGCCGTTCTCGTCCAGGCACATCGGGCCGTCGGAGTCCGAGCAGCAGCGCATGCTCGAGGCCGTCGGCTTCGAATCCGTCGCGGACCTGGTGGCGGTGGCCGTGCCCGAGGCCATCAGGGCCAAGGACCGGCTCCGGCTGCCCGCCGCGATCGGCGAGGCCGAGGCCATCGCCGAGCTGCGCGCGCTGGCCGGGCGCAACCGGGTGCTCACCTCCATGATCGGCCTGGGCTATCACGACACCGTGACGCCCGCCGTCATCCGGCGCAACCTGCTGGAGAACCCGGGCTGGTACACCGCCTACACCCCGTACCAGCCGGAGATCTCGCAGGGCCGCCTCGAGGCGCTGCTGAACTTCCAGACCGTCGTCTCCGACCTGACCGGCCTGCCCGTGGCGGGCGCGTCCCTGCTGGACGAGGGCACGGCCGCGGCCGAGGCCATGACGCTGGCCCACCGGGCCGGCCGGTCGAAGAGCGACGTGTTCGTGGTGGACGCCGACGCGCTGCCCCAGACCAAGGCCGTGCTCGCCACCAGGGCCGAGCCGCTCGGCATCCGGCTCGTGGAGCACTCGCTCGACGGGGACCTGCCCGAGTGCTTCGGCCTGCTCGTGCAGTACCCGGGCGCGTCCGGGCGGCTGCGCGACTTCCGCGCCGTGGCCGCTGCCGCCCATGAGGCCGGGGCGCTCGTCGTGGCCGCCGCCGACCTGCTGGCCCTGACGCTGGTGGCCGCCCCCGGCGAGCTGGGCGCCGACATCGCGATCGGGTCCTCGCAGCGGTTCGGGGTGCCCTTCGGGTACGGCGGGCCGCACGCGGCGTTCATGTCCGTGCGGGAGGGGCTGCAGCGCCAGCTCCCCGGCCGCCTGGTGGGCGTGTCGGTGGACGCCGACGGCGACCCCGCCTACCGCCTGGCCCTGCAGACCCGCGAGCAGCACATCCGCCGCGAGAAGGCCACCAGCAACATCTGTACCGCGCAGGTCCTGCTGGCCGTCATCGCCAGCATGTACGCCGTCTACCACGGCCCCGACGGCCTGCGCCGCATCGCCCACCGCGTGCACCGCCACGCCACCGCCCTGGCCGAAGGGCTGCGCGGCGCGGGCGTGGAGGTCGTGCACGGCGAGTTCTTCGACACCGTGCTGGCCCGCGTGCCCGGCCGGGCCGCCGAGGTCGTCGCCGCCGCCGTCGAGCGGGGCGTCAACCTGTGGCAGGTGGACGCCGACCACGTCTCCGTCGCCTGCGACGAGAAGACCGGCGCCGCCGAGGTGGCCAAGGTGTGGGCCGCCTTCGGGGTGATCGGCGGCGGCGAGGTCGACGCGGGGAACGCCCCCGACGCGCTGCCCGGCACGCTGCGGCGCGAGAGCGCGTACCTGACCCACCCGGTCTTCCACAGCCACCGCTCCGAGACCGCGATGCTGCGTTACCTGCGCAAACTGCAGGACAAGGACATCGCGCTCGACCGTTCGATGATCCCGCTCGGCTCCTGCACGATGAAGCTGAACGCGACCACCGAGATGGAGCCGATCACCTGGCCCGAGTTCGCGGCCATCCACCCGTACGCGCCGGCCGACCAGGCCGAGGGCTACCGCGACCTGATCGGCACGCTGGAGAGCTGGCTGGCCGAGGTGACCGGCTACGATGCCGTCTCCATCCAGCCGAACGCGGGCTCGCAGGGCGAGTTCGCCGGGCTGCTGGCCATCCGCGCCTACCACCGCGCCAACGGCGACGAGGGACGCGACGTGTGCCTCATCCCGTCCTCCGCCCACGGCACGAACGCCGCCAGCGCCGTCATGGCCGGCATGCGCGTCGTGGTCGTGGCCTGCGACGACGACGGCAACGTGGACCTGGCCGACCTCGACGCCAAGATCGACAAGCACCGTGCCGCGCTGGCCGCGATCATGGTGACGTACCCGTCCACGCACGGCGTGTACGAGGAGAGCATCACCGAGGTGTGCGCCAAGGTGCACGAGGCCGGCGGCCAGGTGTACGTGGACGGCGCCAACCTCAACGCGCTGGTCGGCCTGGCCAGGCCGGGCGACTTCGGGGCCGACGTGTCCCACCTCAACCTGCACAAGACCTTCTGCATCCCGCACGGCGGCGGCGGCCCCGGCGTCGGGCCCGTCGCGGTCCGCGGCCACCTGGCCGCCTACCTGCCCGGCCACCCCCTGCACGACGACGCGCCGGTCGGCCCCGTCTCCGCGGCCCCGTACGGGTCGGCGGGCATCCTGCCGATCTCGTGGGCGTACGTCAGGATGATGGGCGCGGAGGGGCTCAAGGCCGCCACCGAGCAGGCCATCCTGTCGGCGAACTACCTGGCCAGGCGGCTGTCCCCGCACTACCCGGTGCTCTACACCGGCCGCGGCGGCCTGGTCGCGCACGAGTGCATCGTCGATCTGCGCCAGATCACCAAGGAGACCGGCGTCACCGTGGACGACGTGGCCAAGCGGCTCATCGACTACGGCTTCCACGCGCCGACCATGTCCTTCCCCGTGGCCGGGACGCTGATGATCGAGCCGACCGAGAGCGAGGACCTCACCGAGCTGGACCGGTTCGTGGACGCGATGGTCGCCATCCGCGGCGAGATCGCCAAGGTGGCCTCCGGCGCCTACGACAAGGACGACAACCCGCTGCGCAACGCGCCCCACACGGCCGAGTCGGTCAGCGCCGACGAGTGGCCGCACCCGTACGCGCGCGGCGAGGCGGCCTACCCGCTGCCGTCCCTGCGCGACGGGAAGTACTGGGTGCCGGTGCGCCGCATCGACCAGGCCTACGGTGACCGCAACCTGGTGTGCTCCTGCCCGCCGCTGGAGGCGTACGAGGACTGAGGGGACCCGCCGGGAGGACGACCCAGTCCTTCGGTGTCAAGTGAGCAGACATGATCGCCAGAAGTCGTTAGGCTCGGTGCGACCGCCGCCCCTAGGAGCTCCCTTGACGTCCTCAGAGCTGGAGACCCCGCCTCTCGACACCGCCCGCCTCCTGGCCGAACGCGGTGACCTCGACGCCGCCGCCGCCATCCTGGGCCGGCTGCCCGCCGACCTCGTCGAGCCAGACCGGGCGCAGGCCGCCGTCGGCCTGGCCG